>CALIMO010000070.1 GCA_938045655.1 uncultured bacterium | reverse complement strand
AAATGGTGCTGAATTAATTTTAACTGCTTCTGAATTTGAAGAGAATTTTAAGTATTTTAAAGAGAATTTTCAGATTTATGAACGGGAGCTTTCGGAATTAGTTTCGCAAGATTGTACTAAAAATCCGCGTGAATTTTATTTAAAACTTGAAAAAACACGTCGTGCTCGCCGAGAAGTAAATTACAACACTAAAAAATTGAATGAAATTGCTGAAAAATATGGTGTTCAGGTTCATGATTTTGTTGTAAAAAATACATCAGGAGTTTTAAATGAATAATTATTTGAATAAAATTAAAGCAAAAATTAAAAATCAGCTATTGGAATCGCAAAAAGAAATTAATGGTTCTCGCAATTTGCTAATTTTTCTTGCGGGAAGTTTAGGAATTGCATTAGTTTTGGTGATTGCGAGCTTAATTCTTTACACTTCGGATGGAACTATTCAGCTTGATCTGAGTAGGCCAGTTTTGCAAGAGGCGCGTGAGGCCCAGAAAAAGGCAAAAAAAGAGGAAGAAGAGCGCAAAAAAAACGAAAAAGATGAGGAGTTTTTACCGCAAGGTGGACTTTCGAATAAAGACATGGCGGATTTCGAAAGGCTTTATTCGCAAGCAAGAAAGAAAATTCATACAGATGAGTTTAGCGAAAGCTCATTAAGTGATGAAACTTTAAGAATAACAGACCAATAAAGGAGAAGAATGGCTTTTTTAAATCCGAAAGATTTTATTATTACTCGCAAGCGTAAACTTTATAAATTTGCGCTTTTCAATAATTCTGCAATTTGTTTTGAATTTAATGAATGGCAAAAAGAGAATGCTGAAGTTAATAATTTAGAGATTGGCGCGGGAACAGGGCTTTTTAGTGAGGCTTTGGCGGCAAAAAATCCAATGAAGAATTTTGTGGCGGTTGATGTTAAGGCCGACCGACTAGTTAAGGGAGCTATTAAAGCTGAGCAAGATGGCGTTAAAAATATCCGTTTTTTGCGAGCGCGAGCCGACCAGCTTCTTGAAGCTTTTGGCGAAAATTCGGTAAAATATCTTTGGGTGACCTTTCCTGACCCTTACCCACGTGAGCGGAATTCGGGCCGCCGCTTAACGCACCCAACTTTTTTGCGAATTTATGCTAAGCTTTTGGCTGAAGATGGCGCACTCTACTTTAAAACTGATGCTAAGAATCTTTTCGAATGGAGTTTGGAACAGCTTGTGGCAGAAGGTTGGAAAATTGAACGGCTTAGTTTCGATTTACATGAAAGCGACTTAAACGAAAATTATAAAGTGACGACAACTTATGAGAAACGTTTTACGGCAGAAGGGCTAAAAATTAACTTCGTAAAGGCCGTACCGCCGAAAAATATATGAATAAATAAATTTCGAAAGAGGTGAAATGGCTGATTTTTTAGAAATTAAAGGTGCGCGTGAACATAATCTGAAAAATGTAGATTTAAAAATTCCGCGTGATAAATTAGTGGTGATAACGGGGCTTTCTGGTAGCGGAAAATCAAGCTTAGCGTTTGATACGATTTACGCAGAAGGCCAGCGCCGTTATATGGAGAGTTTAAATTCTTATGCTCGCCAATTCTTAGGTACGATGGATAAACCAGACGTTGACCAAATCACGGGTCTTAGCCCAGCGATTTCAATTGATCAAAAATCTACCAGTCGCAATCCACGCTCAACCGTAGCAACTGTAACTGAAATCTATGATTATTTGCGTCTTCTTTTTGCACGAATCGGTACCCCGCATTGTCCAATTTGTGGCCGAGATGTGGTTCGGCGTACACCGCAAAGTATTGTTGATAATATCATGAATCTTGAAGAAGGTTCACGGTTGATATTGCTTGCGCCGATTGCAAAAGCTAAAAAAGGCGAATTTGCGCATATCCCTGAAGAATTTTCGAAAAAAGGTTTTGCTCGTGCGCGGGTTGATGGAGTGATTTACGCTTTAGATGAGTTCCCTGAACTTGAAAAAAATATTAAGCATAATATTGAAATTGTAGTTGACCGTTTGGTGCTTTCGAAAGAGATGCGAACACGTTTAGCTCAAAGTGTTGAACAAGCGCTTGAAATGACCGGTGGAATTTTAGAGATTTTAAATGATGAAACTGGCGAGGTGAAGATTTTTTCTCAACGCTATGCTTGTGAGCTTCACCCAGATGAGCATATCCCTGAACTTGAACCGCGATTGTTTTCATTCAACGCGCCACAAGGAGCTTGTGAAACTTGTTCGGGGCTCGGAACGCGAATGGAAATTGATCCAGAATTGGTGCTTTCACCAAATTTAACAATTTCTGAAGGCGCAATTCGGCCTTATAATCGTGTGATGGAAAAGGGCTATCGAATTAAATTGCTTGAGGAAGTTGCAAAACACCATGGATTTTCAACAAAAGTCCCAACCAAGAAGCTTTCAAAAGAAGCTATCGAAATTATTCTATACGGCACAAAAACGGACGAAAAATATCCGATCGAAATGAATGGCCGTGTTTATAACATGAATTTTGAAGGCGTGATTACGAATTTAGAACGCCGTCATCGCGATACGGGTAGTGAATTTCAGCGTAAAGATATTGAGCGATTCATGCGTGTTAGAAAATGCCAAACTTGTGGCGGAAAGCGATTGAAACCTGTTGTTCTTGCAGTTACAGTTGCCGGTTTGAACATCGTGGAAATTTGTGATCTTGCAATTGATGAAGCCGTTGAACTTTTCAAAAATTTAGAACTAAACGAGCAACAAAAGTTTATTTCAACCCAAATTTTGAAAGAGATTTCTTCGAGATTGGGCTTTATGAATAATGTTGGTCTGAATTATTTGGAGCTTTCGCGTGCGGCTAATACTTTGAGCGGTGGTGAAGCGCAGCGGATTCGTTTGGCAACGCAGATCGGTTCAGGGCTTCAAGGTGTGCTTTATGTTTTAGATGAGCCTTCAATTGGTCTTCACCAACGGGATAATGATAAATTGATTGCAACGCTAAAAAACCTTCGTGATCTGCATAACACTGTTTTAGTAGTGGAGCATGACGAGGACACAATTCGAGCAGCAGATTGGCTTGTTGATGTTGGTCCTGGTGCTGGTGTGAATGGCGGAATAATTGTAGCTTCTGGTACACCTGAGGAGGTTT
>CALIMO010000069.1 GCA_938045655.1 uncultured bacterium | reverse complement strand
GCTCAGCTAAAAGTGCCGCCGAAGGATTTTCGACAATTTTCAAACCATTATCAATCATTTCGAAAATCGCCGCCTCGCTAGTTGAACCATAACGATTTTTTACCGCCCGCACAACTTTAAAGCCACCATATCGGTCGCCCTCAAAATTTAAAACTACATCAACTAGATGCTCAAGTGTTTTTGGCCCAGCGATTGAACCTTCTTTTGTAATATGGCCAACCAGAATAACAGCCGTTCCAGAACTTTTTGCTGCTTGAATTATTAAATTAGAAGAATTAGTAATTTGCGAAACTGTTCCTGGTGCGCTCGAAATTTCTTCCATCACCAAAGTCTGAATCGAATCAATAATCACTAGATTAAAACCGCCCTCACGAATTGTTGCTGAAATATCATTAGCCGAAGTTGAGGCGGCAAATTTAAGATTTTTAGCTTCAGAAGCACCAAGCCTTTTTGCGCGTAATGCTACTTGCTCTGCCGATTCTTCACCCGAAACATACAAAACATTTTTCGAACCAGCAATAAAAGCTGAAACCTGCATCAAGAGCGTAGATTTTCCAATTCCGGGCTGTCCTGCAATCAAAAGCACTCCTGCCGGCAAAATTCCACCACCCAAAACAATATCAAGATCTCTTATACCGCTCGAGATCCTTTCTTGTTTTTTTTCAGAAATAACTTCATTCAAATCTTGAACGTTCAAAATACGACCAGTTTTCGCACTTTTACTGATTGCATTTTTTCCTAAAGCTTCTTCAACTTGCTCGACCAAGGTATTCCAATGGCCACAGTTTTCGCACTTCCCTGACCATTTCGGATAAGAAGCTCCACAATTTTGACATACAAATTTTGTTTTTAACTTCGCCACAACTAATATTTTATCACAATAAATCTTTTTTGAAAACTATAAACTTGGTGAATTTAAATTTGAATTTATACTTTTATAGAGTTCATTTTGCTGGACTGAAACTTCATTAAATTCATTAATTTTCGAATTGTAACTATTCACTAAATTATTAATTTTCAACCTTGAATTTTCAAGATTTCGAATTCTTTGCAATAATTTTGCACGGTCAGCGTTAAATTCTGCCTGAGTTTCATACTTTCCAGTTTTAGCATCATTATTAAACTCAGCAATATCTTCCTCCAATTCTTTAGAATCTTCAGAGTATTTTTTTGTAGATTGTTCAATTTCTGGCTTCATTTTTTCGAGCTCCGTAGTCAAAGCTTCCGCTCGGTTCTTTAAGTCTTTAAAGTTTTTATTATAACTTTGATAGATCTGAGCGATTTCTCTACGATTTTTAAAAAACTTAGCATAATGCTCTTCAAGCTCTTTCGAAATTTCCGGCTGCTCCGTACCAATTAAAGAGTGAAGCTCATTGATTCGCTCACCAGGCTCAGTCCGATCATAAGACTGCATCAGCTTTTCGAAATCCACATCTTTAACCCTCTCATACTCAGCATTAAGTAGTTTGCCAATCTTATCTCGTTCACTCAAGCTTATTCGCTCCCAAATTGCATGCAAAAGCTCGTGAGCCGCCGTTACTTCTTTTATGCCATCAAGTTTCGAGTTTTTCACATCATAAAGATGAATTTCACCCGACTTATAACACCCCAAAATCGCTGAATCTTCTTCACGGTTTTTGCAATTTTTATTAAATTCACCTGAATCTTCAACCTTTGGATTGGAGGCGTAAAAAATTGTCTTAGCATTAGTGGTTGGTTTAATTTTATTTTCTATTTTTAAAATTTCAGAATCTGGCTTATAATTCTGTGCCTTAAAATAATCACGAATTCCGCGCTGGTTAGATAACACAAAAAATGCTGCGCTACCAAGAATAGCAATAACGACTAAAGTTCGAGCTACTCTCCAAAAAGTTTTCTGTTGAAAAATCATATCATAACCATTATAATATTTTTATGAGAAAAAAGCAAAGTATTTTTCGAAGAAGGAGAATTTTTGGTTTATTTTTTATAGCCACGATCGCAATTGCAGCAATTTTAGCAAATCCAGATTTTTGGCAAACTTCAAAACCAAATTCAAACAAAAAATCAGATTTTCAAACTTCTTTAAC
>CALIMO010000068.1 GCA_938045655.1 uncultured bacterium | reverse complement strand
GCATTGGGAATGACGCGGTTGAACACCTGCGCCCCCAGACTGCCGCCCACCACCAACATAAAATACCTAATAAAAAATACGCGAACGATAATAACAATAACTATATTAAATTATAGCATGTTTCAATAAAAATAAAAGGCGCATTTAACGCCTTTTTAAGTTCAAATTTAGCGAATCGCCACAAGAGTCATATTCATACTTCGAGAATTTGCCGTCCAGCTGATAATTTCGTTCACTGTTCGGCCAAGCACACTTTTACCTAGAGGGCTCTCGGCAGAAATCTTACCGATAAGCGGATTTGCTTCTAAACTTTCAACTATTCGAAATTTCATAATTCGCCCAGTTGCACGATCGAAAAGCTCCACAAATGAACCAATAGAAACCTTCGAACTAATTTTCTTGCTCCTAGGTAGAATTTTTGAATTATGAATTTGAAAATTCTTTTCATTAATTTCACTTCGAATTGCATCAATTCGTGCGAAAATATCATTTTGCCTTAGTAAATCCTCTTTAACATCGCCATCACGAAGCTCCATCTCGAGCATTTTTTGTTCATGCTCAAGCTTCGCAATTTTTTTCTTTAATTCTTTAAATCCTTGTTTACTCAAATAAATTTTAGTGGTATTTTTCATAATTCCTCCTTTTGTAGCAATGCTACGTTATTATTATAACGAATCATTCTTAAAAAACGCTTAAATTTATTATTTTGTATTTTTATGATATAATCTAATTATATGAATAAACAAATTCTAAAACTTAAAAACCAAAAAAAGAGTGATTCCGTAAAAATTATTGCATTAGTAGGACTGGCTGGAAGTGGCAAAAGCACTGCTACGGATTATCTAAAACAAAAAGGTTATCCGAGCGTTTATTTTGGTGGAGTTGTAATGAAAGCACTAAAAGACGAAAATCTCGAAATTACACCAGCGAATGAAAAAATGATGCGTACAAAACTACGTGAAAATTTTGGCAAAGATATAATTGTAAATAAAATTGTTGAGCAAATTCAAAATCTCATTAAGTCTGGCCAAAAACGTATTATCGCTGATGGTCTTTATACTTGGACTGAATATAAAATTCTCAAAAAACACTTTCCAACTGAACTAAAAGTTATAGCATTAGTTCCACCAAAAAATCTTCGTCACAAGCGAATTTCCTCTCGCCCCGAGCGAGCAATGACTTTAGCCGAAATTAACGACCGTGATTTTAATGAAATTGAAGTTCTTGAAAAAGGTGGTCCAATCGCAATTGCTGATTATTTCATCGTAAATAAAAATTCAAATCTTCGAACTCGCCTTAAAATCGACAAAATTCTTAAAGAAATTAACTTTTAAAAAACTCGAGATTTGTTTACTCGAG
>CALIMO010000067.1 GCA_938045655.1 uncultured bacterium | reverse complement strand
TATTCAGCGAGTGGGTCTGTAGCTCAGCTGGTTAGAGCACCTGCCTTTTAAGCAGGGTGTCATGGGTTCAAGCCCCATCAGACCCTCCAATATTATTAGAAAATTCACCAAAAGGTGTTTTTTTTATTGTTAAAATATGATAAAATTATATATGTGAAGAAGCAGTTGATAGAATTTATAAATCGGTGGTTTTTAAATAGTTTTTTATTATGGATTTTAATTTCTATTTTCGGAAATGTTAGCAACCATAGTGCGGGAACTTTCTTTCTTGCTGGTTTAATTTTTTCAATTGTAAATAGCACACTTAAAACTATTCTTACAATTTTATCACTTCCAATGATTATTTTGACTTTTGGTTTTTTTACACTGATAGTTAATGGTATGATTGTTTGGATTTCGATACTTTTAGCACCAAATATTTCAATGGGATTTTGGAATTCTGTAATTGTAGGAGCAGCTATGAGCTTGCTGAATTATAGTTTGAGCCAATTTTTAAGAATTGAAGATGAAAAGGAGATTTTATAGTGAATATTGATATTATTTTACAGTTTTCGACTGTTATTTCTGGCGTTTTAATGATGATTTTAGTGCTTTTACAGCAACGAGGAGCGACTTTAGGGGCAGGATTCGGGGCTTCTGGCGAGCTTTATACTGAGCGACGTGGTGTTGAAAAGAGTATTTTTCGGGCAACAGTTTTCTTTGCATTTATTTTCGTTGCATCAATTCTTACAACTTTGCTTTTGCCAAAATAAAAAGGAGTTTTAATGGACTTTAAAAATAGCCCTAAAAAGGTTAGACGAGTTTCTGCCATTCCTCAAAAAAATAGAGATCAGGTTTCAAAAAATAAAACAATTCAAACTTTTAATAATAAGGCTACTTTAGCTGAAAGAGCAGATTTAGTCGAAAAGGCTATCACTTCCCATACGAAAAAAATGTTTTTTGGTCGTTTTGAGAATTTGTCGAATGTTCGAAAAATAGTTATTTCTTGGATTTGTGTTGTGTCTATTTTGATTTTTTCTGTTGGCGTTTTTCGCGGGTTAAGTGCCGAAAATTATAGCGAGGATATTTTTTATAGAGGAGGAACTTATTCAGAAGGAATTTTGGGTGAAGTTAAAACCTTGAATCCATTATTTACCTCAACTGATACTGAAAAATCTTTCGAGCAAATTGCTTTTTCCCGTCTTTATGGTGTTGATGAAACGGGAAATTTGAATGGTGATTTAGCCGAAAGTGTTTCAACATCTGATAATTATAAAAACTTTAAAATTAAAATGCGGAACAATGCTGTTTGGTCTGATGGCCAAAAAATAACAGCCAATGATGTAATTTTCACTATAAAGCTATTGAGAGAGCAATCAATTAATCCTTCTGGCTTTAAAGCCTGGAAAAACGTTGAGATTTCGAAAAATAGTGATTATGAGTTCAGCGTTAAAGTGCCGTCAAGCTCTTCTTCTATTTTATATAGTTTTAATTTTTCAATATTGCCAGAGCATATTTTAAAAGATATTCAAATAGAGAAGATCCGCGAAAGTACTTTTTCGAAGAGCCCGACAACTTCTGGCGCATTTAATTTTAAATCTGTTCAGAATGATGGTGATAAAACTACTATTTCATTAGTTAAAAACAAGCGATATTATAAGGGTGAGGCCTATATTGATAACTTTGATATTGTCGCCTTTAAAGATGAAACTAAGCTTAAAAATGCTTTGATCTCTGGTGAGATTGTCGCATCGCCAAGTCTTAAAATTAGTGAATTTTCAGAATCTGAGCGGGACAAATTAAAATCTCGAGAAACTAATGTTAATCGTGGAATTTATGCTTTTTTGAATAATTCTGATTCAGTTTTGAAAGATTTAAAGGTTCGAAAAGCTATTCAAACTGGGGTTGATATTTCGAAAGTTCGAAAAGAAATGGAATTTATTAATAAACTTGATTTTCCAACTTTGAATCAGTTTTTAAATACTAAAGATTTGAACGTTCCTAAATATGATTTCGACCAAGCGCAAAAAATATTAGATGAAGCTGGCTGGAAGAAAAACTCGAATGGTATTTTAGAAAAAGATGGTAAGACAGCTATTTTAAATATTGCAACAACTAGTGTTTATGACTATAAGAAAGCTGCTGAAGAAATTGAGAGTCAGCTTAAAAAACTCGGATTTGATGTAAAATTGACAGTAATTGATAAAGATGATAAAACCGGAGCTTTCGTTCAATCAATACTCCAGCCAAGAAACTATAGTATTTTAGTTTATGAGATTGATCTTGGCGCTGATCCTGATATCTACGCTTTTTGGCATTCTTCACAATCTGGCCAAAAGGGATTGAACTTTTCAAATTATAATGATGCGGTTGCTGATGATCTTTTGCTAAATTCAAGAACCGCTCAAAGCTCGAATGAGAAAAAGTTACAAATAACTAAATTTACTCAACGTTGGTTAGCTAATTCGGTCGCCATTGGCCTTGGTCAGACTAAAACGAGTTATGTTTTTCGAAAATCAGTTCAGCCATATTCAGTAAATAATACTTTTGTAACAGAGGTCAATAGATATGCAGATGTGATATATTGGTCTGCTTCAAAATCAACTCTTTACAAGACGCCATAGTTTTGGTATAATTAAAATGGTTTTGCGCGCGTGGCGGAATTGGTAGACGCGCTAGCTTGAGGGGCTAGTGAGCTTCGGCTCGTGGAAGTTCAAGTCTTCTCGTGCGCACCATTTTGAATTTTAAGCGGTTTTTCCGCTTTTTTATTTTGTAAAAATTGCACCATATTTTTGGTGCAATCTTATTAAATTATTTGATATTTTTTCGAATCCAGCCATCAAGTGAGCCAGCGCTCATTGCTAGAATTAATCGGTTTTTTGCTTTTAAACTTAAAATCTTCTCTATTAATTCTTTTGGATTATCTGAAAAATCTAAAATTGTTGTTTTTTCTGATATTTTTCTTGAAAGGAATTCTGGCGAAAGTATTTCGAAATCTGGATTTTCACGGCTTAAATATGTTGGCAGCCAAATAACTTCATTGGTATTTTCAAAGATTTCTGGCGTATATTCATCTTGAACTTCAATTTGTCGAATGTTTTGATGCGGTTGATAAATTAACGATACTCCAGAGAATCCTTGCTTTTCAGCAATTTCTTTTGCCATTTGAAGCGTTGATTGAATTTCCTTTGGGTGATGACCGTAATCAGAATAAACATTGTTTGTTATCTTTTCGAAACGGCGATTTGTGCCAGGGAAATTATTTAGTGCTAAAATTGTTTTTTCATAAAAATCTTTTGGAGCTTTAAGATTTTGGGTTTCAACTAAATAATCAATAGTTTCAAGAACTAGACTGGCATTTTTTCGATTATGAATGCCAGGAAGATTAATATTTTCTTCTGGCTGAGATAAAATTACCTTGTTCTTTAGATTTTCGAAAATTTCTGGATGTTGATCTTTCCAAGAAATAATAAAATCGCTTTGCGATCCAAATTCTGCAAAAGCTTCAAAATAATCTTTCTCAGTTTTATAAATATCGGTGTGATCGTGGTCAATTGAAGTAATTAAACTAACTGATGGCGTGAAATGCAAGAAGTTTCGGTCAAATTCATCAGCTTCATAGATAAAATATTCACTTTCTGGGTCGAAGAAACCGCTCGCACCAAAGGAAATTGTTGTGCCAATCGACCAACTTATTGGAATTCCCAATTGCTGAAAAGCCCAAATTGTCATTCCTGTGGTTGTGGTTTTACCGTGAGTACCGGAAATTGCTATAAGTTTGAGTTTTTTTGAATTGATAATTTCGTTCAAAAGTTCGTCCCGTTTGCTAATTTTTATTCCTAATTTCTTTGCCATTAAAAGTTCAGGATGATTTTTAGGTAAGGCTGCAGTATAAACAAACCAATCAATACCGTTTTTAATGAATTTTTGCTTTAAAAAATCTCCATCTTGTTTGCCGATTTCAATTTCTATATCTTTTTTTGAAAGCTCCTCAATCATTAAACTTGAATTTTGGTCACTACCAAAAACACCGTAGCCAGCGCTGTGGGCGATACTTGCAAGAGCGCCAATTCCAACGCCGCCAATTCCAGAAAAATAAATATTCATTCTTTAATTTTATCACTTATTAATTTAAAAATAAAGCTTTTAAACCTTTTTAAGGCTATTAAAATATGATAAAATATAAATACTTATGTTTAAAAAAATATTAAAACCTTTTTTTAAAATTCGAAATTATTGGCAATATATTTCTTTTAATGAAATGGCTGTTTTATATGTTTCGAAAAATATGCGAGTCTTCGCGACAAAATTAACAAGTACTTTTAGTCTAATTTATATCTATAAGTTCACGCATTCAATCTGGATTGTTCCTATTTGTATTTTAATTTATTACATTGCAAAATTTGTAGGCTCGATAGTTGCTCTTTTCTATATTTCAAAAAATGGTCCAAAGCACGGAATGTTACTTGCAAATATTCTGTTTATTCCAGCTTTAGTTTTAATGGCTTCAATGGGAATTTTTGGTAAGGAAATGGGTTTGGTCGTAGCCCTTATTAGTGCAGTTTTTAAAGGAATATCGACTTCGGTTGAAAATATCTCGTATAATGTTAGTTTTTCGAAAGCTAAAACTACCAAAAAAGTTGGAAAACAACTTGGAATTTCCTATATTTTAGAACATATTTCGAGTAGTATAACTCCTGCGGTCGGTGGATTTCTTGCGATATTTTTTGGAGTTGAGAAGCTTTTTGTGGTGTCTTCGGTGATTTTAGTTTTGACAACAATTCCACTTTTAACAACAAAAGAGCGAGTGAAGCCTGTTCGAAA
>CALIMO010000066.1 GCA_938045655.1 uncultured bacterium | reverse complement strand
CGAAAAATATGAGGCACTTTTTTTGAAAACTTTATCAACTTTCGAAAAAGTGAAAATATTAAAATAATTTAAGGGAGAATTGATGCCAACTATCAATCAATTAGTGCGAAAACCTCGAAAAACTGCTGCGAAAAAATCAAAATCGCCAGCACTTGGTCGAATTCACAATGCACTAAAAACTAAATATTATGCACAAAATGCACCGCTAAAACGTGGAGTTTGTGTTAAAGTTACAACAAAAACACCTAAAAAGCCTAACTCAGCTCTTCGAAAAGTTGCTCGTGTTCGCTTGACAAATGGCCATGAAGTTTGGGCTTATATTGGTGGTGAAGGCCACAACCTTCAAGAACACGCCGTAGTTTTGGTTCGTGGTGGACGCGTGCCAGACCTTCCAGGTGTGCGATATCATATCGTTCGTGGTGCGCTTGACCTTCAAGGCGTTGCAGATCGTAAACAAGGCCGTTCAAAATACGGTGCGAAGAAGGAGAAATAAAGATGCCACGAAAAGTTACTAAAAAATTACAACGAGAACTAAAACCAGACCGAAAATATCAATCAATTTTGGTTCAACGTTTAATTAACAAATCTATGCTTGACGGCAAGAAACTCACTGCCGAAAAAGCTGTCTACAAAGCTCTTGAAACTGCAGCTAAAAAACTTGATAGCGAAAACCCTCTTGAAGTTTTTGAAAAAGCACTAAAAAATATTTCACCAGCTTTTGAAGTCAAGTCTCGACGCGTTGGTGGTGCAAACTATCAAATTCCATTCCCAGTTCAAGGACACCGACAACTCCACTTTGCGTTTAGCTGGTTGGTTCAATCAGCGCGAGCACGAAGCGGAATGCCTTATAGTCAACGCTTAGCACTTGAAATTGTTGATGCCTACAATGAAACTGGTGCAGCTTTCAAAAAGAAAGAAGATACTCATAAAATGGCAGAAGCCAACCGAGCTTTTGCACACTTTGCACGAGGCTAATCTAAATAAAATCACTCTTTTCCAAAAGAGTGATTTTTGTTTATATAAAAATACATAAGCTGCTTGGAATTTTCGAAAAGATGTGGTAAAATTGTACGGAAAGGGAAAAATGGATAGAACGAGAAGTGCATATAGACGACTTGGTCGAATACACAAAATTTATCACGGAGGAAGAATTTCAAAGGATCGTCTTGTTGGTTTAATTGATGGAGCCACCGCGATTATTATTACGCTTATGGTACTTGAAATTCAATTGCCAAAATCGGTTAGAGAATTAGCTCAGCTGGAAAGTTTTGGATTTGCAATTCTGATTTACTTTGCGAGTTTTGTGATCGTTGGAATCCAATGGAATCGTCATCATCATATTTTAGATAGAGTTGAAAAGGTTACGAATAGCTTCATCTGGAAAAATATGATTTATGTTTTCTTTTTGTCGCTCATTCCACTATTTATGCGTTGGGTACTCTCCTCACCAACAGAGGTTTTGCCTGCTTTCTGCTATGCAATGGTTTACCTTTTTACAGATTTAAGCATGCGCTGGATTACTGCGAGTGCCTTAGGCGAAAATACAGGATTCTTTCACGGTGAAAATCGTAAAGCTCAAAGGAATTACCATTTAATTCGCACGGGAATGATGGTTTTGTGGATTGCGGTTATTGCATTGATATCAATTTTTCTGCCGCAGGTTGAAATTTTCTTTTTGATTATTTTACCAGTGGCAATTTCACTATTTACAGTTTTTGAAGATGAAAAGGAGGAATTAGAAAATGGTAAATAATATGATTGGTGGAATGCTCCTAATGGGAGTCTTCCTAATGATTTTAGGAATTGCACAGATCGCATTTTTTGTCTGGGCTATTGTTGAAATTATTCTTTTTAACAAAAAAGTTAAAGAGCAAACTTTAAAAATTGGTGATGTTAAACGAGCTTCAATGGCGTTACCGCTCGGCTTAAATATATTGGGATTAATTTTATTCTTCGTAATAGTTAAACCAGCTATTAAAAATGACCCTATCGCAAATAAAAAAGCAAACCTTTTTTGCTGGTTATCGTATATAATTTTTACCGTCTTATCTGTTACAATTTACGGCTTAACAACTATAAATGCATTAAATACAATAAAAAATGTAGCCAATGAGACTACACAGTATAAGACAACAGGATTAGCGGAAGATGACGAACTGTTTGATAAGGATAAAATTAAAGAGCGAACTAGAAAAGCTAAAAATGCAGGTAAGTTCATACCTGAGGAAGGCGTTTTTGCAATCAAAGGGAAAGGATGCGATAATTTCACAAAACAAAATACTGGCGATAATTCAGTTGGCTATGTTTGTGCATCCTCAGACTCCATAAATAATGCAATAAATGCCTACATCATTGGTTATACAGACACAGATGAAAATTATGAAGACACTCAAAAACTCAGCAAGGAGGAATTAATACACTCTGCGATCAATGGTGTCGGCGGTAATTTTTCAAGTTATGTTTCAGAAGAAGATTTCAAAGTAATCAATTTTAAAGGAGCTCGGGCAGCTGAAGGAAATATCTCGCACAACAGTCAATTTATAAAAATATTAGCTCTACCTACTAAAAAAGATAAGTCTGGGAAGACCAGAACATTCTTTATTGCGATGGTTTCAAATAATGGTGGAGATATTCTTGATAATAATTTTGCAAATTTCGCTGATTCTTTTGAAAGATTGTAATTTAGCCTAATAAAATAACCCTTCTCTGAGGGTTATTTTATTATTTTGCACGGAAAAATAAGATTTTTGCACCAGAATATAGCTTTTCACTAATTAAAATTAAATTTTCTGCTTTAAAATTTTCAATTTCTTTGGGTTGCGACAGAACTAATAATCCACCAGATCTTAGCCTTTTTGAAAGCCTTTCGATAGATGGAAATTGAGGGTCGTAATATGGCGGATCGGCAAAAATTATATCAAAAGTTGGAATTTCTAAAATTTCACCAATTTCGAATTGAGATTGGCTCGACCCAATCCATCCCGAAACACTACTTCGAATTATTTTAGCTTCGCCAGCATTTTCATTCTTCTCGATAATTTTTAAATTTTCGGCCAATATTTTTTGCGCTAATCTGTTTTTTTCAATAAAAACTACTTTTTTAGCACCACGAGAAATCGCTTCAAGACCTAAAGATCCAGTTCCAGCAAAGGCGTCAAGAACTTCAGCATTTGGAATTTCCGCCTGAATTGTATTAAAAATTGCATTTCTCGCTCGTTCGCTCATTGGGTGAGTTTGGCGAGAATTTGGAGCTGTGATTTTATGATTTTTAAAAATCCCTGAAATCAACCGAATATTCATTTTTTATCCTCAGATTTATTTTTTGCATTTTCGAAATCTTCTTCAAGAGCTCGACGAATACCTTCAAACCATCCGAGTGCCACAATTTTTGAGATTTCGGGCAAGAGATCGTGTTTAGTTTCTCGCGCTAAAGCAGTTGTCCAGCCTTTTTCTAAATATCTTTCGTAATATTTTTGGTCGGCGACCCA
>CALIMO010000065.1 GCA_938045655.1 uncultured bacterium | reverse complement strand
CACTCTTAATGTTTCCATTAGTTTCATAAAAATCTCGGAGTGATTGAGTGGTTGTTCCTGGCGTGCCATTTTTTGCACGTAGATAATACATGTAAAGTGTGAATAATTCATCTAGTGGTGAGCTTTGTTGATCGAAAATTTTATTTGCCTCATATTCTAGACCTTGCCATATTTTCATGAAAGAATTTTTCTCCCCACGATTACTGTAGAAAACATAGAAATGGTATTTAAAAATATCAGCGTCAGATAATGGCAAGCCGCGGTTATTTAGAGTTGAGAAAATTCGGAGGGCAGACTCTTCATTCTCTGCTTCGATAGGTAAGAGGATACAATTTCGAACTGTTCTAATTGCAAAATCGGCTAAAATTCCATCAGTTTTTTCCTTTAGTTCTGAAATTTTCTGTTTAAAGAATCTATAGTTAATGGCGTAGTTACTTTTTTGTGAGTCCAGGATTTCACCAGTTTTTAAGATTGAAATAAATTCTTCTTTTGCGTCATCCATAGCCACTTCTGATTCGATTTTTAATAAATTTTTATCAATAGTGTCATATTTGTCAGTTTTCCAGATACATTTCTCTATAATTGTACGAGTTTTTAATGTATCGCTGTCGGTCATCATGCCAAATTTATCGTAGAATGCTCTTAGAAATAGCAATAAAGTAGTTAGACGTTGTTGGCCATCAATAACTTCAAGTTTTCCGTCTTTATTTTTAAATGTTACGATTGATCCTAAAAAATATTCGGCATTTTCTTCATCAAATTTATCTTTATCATTATCAGGGAAAGCAAATTGAAAAATATCATCCCATAATGTTTGGCATTGTTCCTCTCCCCAGGCATAAGGCCGTTGATAATCGGGTATTAAGAAGCTATTTTTTCGGTCCGATAGTAATTCTAATACTGTTTTTTGATCAATACTAAGCTTTGACATAAGTCCTTCCTTTGGATAATATTTACTAGATATATTATACTATAAATCAAGTAAAATGAATAGTATTGTAAATAATGCAACATATCATTCTTAGCTTGCGAGTGCTAAAAAGTGCATAGCTTAAGCACACTACAAGAAAACTTGGTGGAGTTGGCAGAGATTGAGAATTGCGTATTGTACATTATTTCTGTCCAGATAAAATCTTGCCCCAGCAAATTTACATTTTTGTCAACAAAAACGCCATCTTCATTAACTAAATTTCCTATAAAATTTGAAGCGTCATTTACTAATTTATATTTTTCGCCCTTATTTTTGGGAAAATCAATTAGGCATATTTTTGAAATTTCTTTAGCAATTTCTTCTCTGTAGAGAGAAAAATTCTTGCAGTCGAAAGCAGTAAAAAGATATCCAAAAGTTGAAGGTGCAAATTTTTTATTAAAAATAGTAGAGTCTAGAATCATATCAATACTATCAATTGTTTGATTTACGGTTTCTGGATTTGAATTTTTTATATATCCAAAAATTTGATAAAAATTTTTTTTACGCTTTGAAAGATCTTGCAGATCATCCATATCAATCCAATGCGAAAAATTGTTGAGGTTTTTCGAAAGAATCTTAGCTATTTTTTCAGAATTTTCTCTACATATTTCTATTTTCGAAAGTTCGTTATTTAGTTTTGGTAAGATTTGCCATTTATATTCTTCATCGTATTTTTGTATATCTCCAGAATTTCTGCGAGAATAATAGTCTTCCTTATTTTGTTCGAAAAAATTTTTTAATGCAACTTTATTCACTATAGAACCCTCCTATTTATATAAACATGATATCATAAAATCCGGAAGATAAAAATAGTTATTGTAAATAATACAACATTAGCACTCTTGACTTGTGAGTGCTAAAAGCGTATAATCAGAATGTAAGCGTGAAACGAATTGCGAGGCGCGCTTTATAGAATAGTTAATAACTTTCGAGAAGCTTTCTGAAAAATCCGAATAGGCTAAGAAATTCGAAATTGACTAAGAAAGCTATCGAACGGATAAATTTAATAAAGAAAGAAGGAGAAAATGGGAAAAATTATTGGAATTGACCTTGGTACAACTAACAGTGCTTTTGCATATATGGTTGCAGGAAAACCTGAGGTTATCACAAATGCAGAAGGAAATCGAACTACTCCATCAGTTGTAGCAATCAATAAAAAAGGTGATCGCTTGGTTGGGCAGGTAGCGCAACGTCAACGCGTAACAAATCCAAAAAATACAATTTACGGAGTAAAGCGTTTGATTGGCCGAAAATATTCTGATGATGAGATTCAAAAAGATCTTGGAATCATGCCTTACGAGATTGTGAAAAAGGGTAGCGGTGTTGCTGTAAAAATGGGTGACAAAGAATATACACCAGAAGAAGTTTCAGCGATGATTCTTTCGAAAATTAAAGCTGATGCTGAAGCTTTCTTGGGTGAAAAAGTTACCGAAGCTGTGATTACAGTTCCAGCTTACTTTGATGATAGCCAGCGCCAAGCAACTAAAGATGCTGGTAAAATTGCTGGTCTTGAAGTGAAACGAATTATTAACGAGCCAACTGCAGCCGCACTTGCTTATGGCTTGGATGGCAAAAAAGATGAAAAAATTGCTGTTTTCGACCTTGGTGGTGGAACATTCGATGTTTCGGTTCTCGATATCGCTGATGGCGTGTTTGAAGTTCTTTCAACAAACGGTGATACACACCTTGGTGGTGAAGACTTCGACAACCGCATTGTGAACCATTTCTTAGATGAATTCAAAAAAGAAGAGGGAATTGATCTTAAAAATGATTCTGCCGCAATGCAACGCTTGAAGGACGAAGCTGAAAAAGCCAAAAAAGAGCTTTCTTCAACAACATCTTATGAAGTAAACTTACCATTCTTGACAGCTGATGAAGATGGTCCAAAACACTTCGAATACACTCTAACTCGAGCAAAACTTGAAGAATTAGTTGCTGATTTAATCGATCGATTAGCTGATCCTGTTGAAAAGGCTTTGAGTGATGCTAACTTAAAAGCTAGCGATATTTCTGAAGTTGTGATGGTTGGTGGCATGACCCGAATGCCAGCTGTGGTTGAAAAAGTTGAAAAAATCTTTGGTAAAAAACCAACTCAAGGTGTTAACCCAGATGAAGTTGTGGCTGTTGGTGCTGCAATTCAAGGTGGCGTTTTAGCTGGAGACGTTAAAGACGTGCTTCTTCTCGATGTTACACCTTTGACTCTTGGAATTGAAACTGCTGGCGGTGTTCGAACTCCAATGATTGATCGAAACACAACTGTACCAACTTCGAAATCACAAGTTTTCTCAACTTATGCTGACAACCAGCCACAAGTTGAAATTCATGTGCTTCAAGGTGAGCGTGAAATGGCTGCCGACAACAAATCTCTTGGAATGTTTGTGCTTTCCGGAATTGCGCCAGCGCCACGTGGAGTTCCACAAATTGAAGTTACTTTCAATATTGATGCAAACGGAATTCTAACAGTTACTGCTAAAGATAAAGGAACTGGTAAAGAGAATAATATCACAATTCAAAACTCAGGAAATATGAGCAAAGAAGATATTGAAAAGGCTCAAAAAGAAGCTGAACTTCATGCTGATGAAGATAAAAAGAAACGCGAATTGATCGATGCTAAAAATCAGCTAGAGAATGCTATTTACCAAGCAGAAAAAATGCCAAGCGAATTCAAAGATAAGATTTCGAAAGAAGATGAAGAAGCAATTTCGAAAGCTGTTGAAGAGGCTAAAAAACATCAAAATGCTGAGAGCAAAGATGAGCTTGAAAAAGCTGCTAAAGATCTTCAAGATGCAATTATGCCAATTGGTGCAAAATTGTATCAAGCTCAAAGTGTAGATAATGCGGGTGAAGCTGGTGAGAAAGCTAAAACTTCTCACAAAAAAGATAATGACGAGCCAGTTGAAGGCGAAGTTATTGATAAAAAATAATTCGAAAATCCACCTTTCGAAAAGTAAAAATGCTCAGGTTGAACTGAGCATTTTTGCGTATTGATTTTTTTTGATTTTATTTAGTATAATCAATTGGCGCTCACCCAATGCTTGCACTTTTAGAAAGAGGTATTTTCTATGGCGAAAAAGATATTTAATACGGTTAAAAATATATTTATTACCGTAGTAATTGTTTTATCTACCGTAGTATTTTTTTTATTTTCGGTTTTTCTTTTACTGCTAAAGCTAACACTCGTGATGTTGCTTTTCATCTGGATAATAGTTTTGCAGGCAGTACATTCTTTAGTTATAATGCTATTCAGCAATGGAGAGAATTTTGACAAGAAGATTAAGGATTAATAGGGGAATTATGGTTCAGGTTTCAGGAGTTTTTTACTATAGAACGATGTTTGGTAAAATAAATATGGGCAGATTTACTCGAAATATTTATGTTCCGCACGATGCGGTTGCGGTTACTGTCAAATAGCTTTTATAAGGGTGAGCTATTAAATGAGGATTTATATGAAGTTTATTGATGAAAAGCTGGTTTGGTGATATAGTATAGGATATGGAAAATTTCAATCCAAATAATCAAAATGAAAACAAAGAAACTGGCTGGAATCTCGGCTAAAAAATATAGAAAATAATAATTAGCACTCTTGCACTTCAAGTGCTAATTTGCTATAATATATTATATGAGCAAAACAGATTATTATGATATTTTAGGTGTAAAAAAAGACGCCAGTGCTGATGAAATTAAAAAGGCTTTTCGAAAAAAAGCAGTTGAGCTTCATCCAGATAAAGGTGGAGATGAAAAGGCTTTTAAAGAGGTGAATGAAGCCTATGAGGTTTTAAAAGATAAAGAAAAGCGCCAGCGATATGACCAGTTTGGCCATGCAGGAGTTGGCGGAAACTCTGGTGGATTTTCTGGCGGAAATCCTTTCGAAGGTTTTAGCGGATTTTCAGGCCAGAATGTTAATTTTGATTTTGGCGGCGGATTTGGTGATATTTTTGATGGAATTTTTGGTGGCGGATTTTCGAATA
>CALIMO010000064.1 GCA_938045655.1 uncultured bacterium | reverse complement strand
AGATGCACTTGTAAAAGGGATTGAAAATGTTTTTTCGGGTTATGATGCAATAGATGATGATTTTTATGAGGAGCTTGAAGAAACTCTTATAATGCTTGATGTCGGTATACATGCATCAACCGATATAATTGAAGAATTAAAAGAAAAGATTAGAGAATATCTAAAAAATATAAAACCTTAACAATTCGATTCCAGCCTTACAAGGGGTTAAACCCCCGAGTGTCTCAAAAATATTTATAGCTTGGGAGGACTAAAACTTTTAGTCGTCCCTTGTAGGGCTGGAAATGTAAAGGATTTGCAAAATATGAAGAAAATTAGTCGAGAAGGAAAATTAAAAGAAGAATGGTTGTTAGAAGAAGAGGATTATCTAATAAGTATATCGAATATGTTGCAAGAAAAATATTCAGACAATCCGAAGTTCTCAAAAGCTGATAACTATCTCACAAATGCAATCCAGCAGAAACTTGGTGAAGTTACTGGTTATACAGACGAACCTGAATATATCATTGAAGTAGTTGCAAATATTCTAGGTGTCCAAGAAGAGGAACTTTTAAGTTAAGGAGATTAAAATATGAATAATGAAAATAAATCAACAAATATATCAACCAACGGTGGCATAGGATTTTTAGGAGCATTAACAATTCTGTTTATTGCTTTAAAATTAACTCATATTATTGATTGGAGCTGGTGGTGGGTTCTTTCCCCTATCTGGATACCAGTCGCAGTTATTCTTGGAATTATTGCGATTGTAGCTATTGTGGCGTTGTTTGTAAAATTTATAGTAAACGAATTGAGGTAGATATGAAAAATACAGAATGGAATAAACTCACTGCAAGACCTCTTGATGAGGAAGAAAAAGAATATTATAAAAACAGTAGAATCGACTCTATGTGGGACGGATATACACCTGAAATAGATGAAGAAGTTCTTGTTTGGACACCTCGAAGTGATGGAGTGTATACAGATATTTGGGTTGATTTTGATGATGGTATTGGTTTTGAAAATACAGAAAGCGAAGTTATTTACTGGATGAGCCTACCAGAGCCACCAAGAATAGTTTCAACTCAGGAAAAAAGATTAAAAAAAGGATCAGATATGAAAATTACAGATCAAGAAGCGATTAAACTTATAGAAGAATTGTGTCGAAAAGAAGTCGAACGAACTGGACTACCACTTGTATACGACTCAAAAGAAACAACAAAAGAAAAATCAGATGGTCAAATCATTATGTATATTCATCAAAGAATGACCCTTGACTTAGATGGTTTCGATAGTGCAGATTTAATTAACCAAAATACTTTAGTATTTGAAGATGGAAAGTGGAAAACTCTTTTTGGCGATAGTTTTTATGGATATGAATTGAGAATAGCACAAGGTGATAGCTATTTCACAACATTCATACATCTTCGTAAGAACCTAACCAAAGAAAAACTTATTAAAAAACTATCATCTGATAAATTCAAAGAAATGTTCGATAAGCATAAAGAGCTAAGCAAAGAAATGCGTGAATTAAAAGAAAGCCTAAATATTTTTATAAATAGAAAAGGTGAATAAGATGAACAATCAAGAACCAACTAATAAAGAACTTTTAGAAATAGTGGCAATCCTTGCAGAGCTAACTCTACAAATCGTGACTGAAAATCGCACATATTGGAACAATCTTAAGAATCCCCCAGAAACAAGGGGAGAAATGTGGGAACAAGCAGATAAACTTGAAGAGATAAGTAAAAGAGTTAATTTCCTTTGTGAGAAATCACAAGACCTCGTATTGGAGCATAAGGATTTACTGAATTTAAAAATACTAGGAGAATAAAAAAGGACTAAAATATGCTAAACAAAGCGGATGAAGATTTTACAATTATTCTTAATGAATACGATGAAAGCGGAGAAAAGATAGTCGAGCATAGGTTTAAATCAGAGAAGATGTATTGGGAATATTATGAATTACTTCAAGCAATCAAAAGAATGCACCGACCGAATATCTCAGAAGAAGAACACCAAAAGTGGTTTAAAGAACAATGCGAAGCTTGGTCTAAAATAGAAAATATCGAAGAAAAACTCGAAGAATTGTCATAATATAAAAGGAGTAAAAAATAATGAAATATACAGTATTCGACATTGATGGTGTTTTAGCAGATTGTTCACACCGACTCCATTATATTCAAGGAGACACTAAGGATTATGAAAAATTCTATTCAGATGAAGAAGTCCTAAAAGATACTCCTATTCCGAACTTAAGGAATATATTGTTTGAGATACAAGGAGCAAGGGATATGGGTTCTGATACAGATATTAAATTCATTACTGCTAGGAATATTAAATGTATAACAGCTACTGCTGAATGGCTAGAAAAACATTTTAGTATTATGGTAGAGGAAGGAGATATTCTTATGCGACCAGAGAAAGATTGGCGACCAGCCCACGAAGTTAAAGAAGATTTGATTAAAAAACATATCGGCTTTGAAAATATTCTCTTTGCGTTTGATGATGATAACCAAGTGAATGAGATGTATAAGAAACACGGTGTTATGTGTTATAAACCTAACACTACTAAGGAGTGAGAAATGAAAGAATTTATAGAAAACAATAGTAAGGCTATAATTAATACTCTAATAGTTGTAATATTTTTCTTACCAGTAATCATCTCTCTGTATTTAATACTGCTCAATTTTACTTTTAATTCAGGTCAGATAAATTCTTTATTTTCTATGTTTTTCATAGGTTTAGCGCTATTATTCATCGCTAATATGCCAGAGTTATAAGAAAAGGAGTAAAAAATGGAAGAATATAAGAATGACAGAAAATCTAGATTAGGTATCCAAATAGATGAAGTTGGTTGTGGAAGATGGTTAAATTTGCGCTTATGTAAGTATTGACTTTTTGAAAGAAGTTTGATATAATGTAAGCACAGGCGAGTAGCACTGTTGTACGCTCTAGTATTCGATCATATAGATTGAGCATTTAATTATTTGATGCCGTCTAGAGTGGAGAAGGCTCACTGAGCCTTCTTTTTTGTGATATAATATATCTATGAATAACCAAGAAATATTTGTTTATGTTGATGATTCTGGAGTCCTCCATGAAAATGGCGGGAATAGATATTTTGTGTATTCTGGGTATATTTTTATTGGCAATTCTCAGCTGGATGCAGCTCTAGCGTCTTATCGCTCTGCACATGATAAAATAGCTAAAAAGTTAGGTAGTCGCGAGGAATTAAAGGCCTATATCTTGAACGGTGGACAAAAAAGATTTTTAAATAAGCGCATGGATAACTATGAGTCTTTTTCTGTGGTAATAGATATCGATAAAGTGTTTTCTAGAATCTTAAATTCAAAGAAATCAATTCGTAGATATAAAGATTATTGTTTAAAAATAGGACTTAAACGAAAGCTTCAAGAGCTAATAAGGGACAATAAAATATTTCAAGATCTTGACACTACATTATATATAAATATTGATCAACAGCACACGAAAAGTAATGGGCTTTACGACCTTAGCGATTCTATACATGAAGAGTTTGTGAATGGAATTAAAAACTTTGATTATGGAAGTGTCCCGATAAATCCGATCTTCTACGGAAAGTTAGTTGTAAGGATAAAGATGAAGGATTCAAGAAAAGATCTCTTAATACAAGCTAGTGATATATTGGCCAATTCAATTTTTACGAAATATAATTATAATCGAGAACTCAAAATTCAAAATAAGCATCACACAATAACAGAGCAACCCTAGTAGTTATTTTGCTTGTGTTTTTCGGATAAATATGCTATAATATACATAAGGGAATAATGGGCACACTATCAGTCAAAAGATTGTTTAGTGTGTCCATTTTATTTTTGGACAGAAAGGCAAGGAATGGCTAATCCTAATTTTAGCTCAAAAATACTAATTCGTAAACTAGAAGATGATTCAATAGTCGTTTTTTACGATAAACAATCAATTTATGTTAAGAGTCGAATGGGAATTTTAGTTTTTCATCGCTGGTTTGCTCCAAAAGGATATTACACTAAAAACTTCAAACCATTTTCTGAAATAGCTAAGCGCAAGAAACACTTAACAGTTAAACGCTTACTAGATGCTGGGTTAAAATATGGTGTAAGCTACGCCATGGGAACTAAAATACCAAAGCCAAAATCTGATAATCAAGAAATAAATTTTATTTCAGAAAAAGGAACTTGGACAAGAAGGCTTACGGCTGATTATTATTCAGAAAAGGAAAAACAAGATATGCTTAGAAAGATTGGTTATGGCGACTAAAAAAGTAACAAAAGGTAAAGAACGGATTTTTTCACCAAAGCAGATTAAATTTGGTATGTATTATTACTTGCCTGATTCTCCGACTTTTGGGAATGCATTACAAAGCGCAATTCGTGCTGGTTTTTCTGAAAAATACGCGAAGAATATTACGGTTAAGAATTTGGAATGGCTAGAAGATATTGTGGTGGAAATTGGTGGAAAAGGTGTTTCGAAAGATAAACTCGTTCGCAAAGCTAAAAAAGTGTTAGATAAGAGCTTGGATAGTGAAGATGAAAAGATAGCGCAAGATACGGCTAAATTTATTGCGAAGACTACAACGGAGTTTAGCGAAAAACAAGATATAGTATCGAATGGCGAAACCTTAACCGTTGCAACATTGGAGTTTGTGAATGGAGATAATCCGAAAGAAAGTTAAAGTTCCAATTGAGTTTAAGCCACTGTTCGAAGAAAACAAATGGCGAAACCTTGTTTTTTATGGCGGGCGATCAAGCGGAAAGAGCCACGACGTCGCGCTTTCTCAAGTTTTAAGAGCAAGAGAAAAGAGATTGAAATTTTTAAACTGTCGAGAATTTCAGAACTCAATTAAAGACTCAACACATGCTTTAGTGAAAGCTATTATTTTTGATTATGGCTTTGAAACTGAATTTATAATTACTAATGACTCTATAAAACATAAAAGAACTGAAAGTGAGTGGATTTTTAAAGGTTTACACGACAATGTCGAAAGCTTAAAATCTATACCGAATATTGATGAAGCTTGGGTTGAAGAAGCTAGCACGGTTACCAAGCGCTCTATTACGCTACTAAAAAACACTGTACGTAAAGATAATTCAAGGCTTATTTTTACCTTTAACCGAGATACTGAGCGTGATCCAGTCTATGTTGAATATGTGATGAAAAAGCCAGATAATACTTATGCGATTAAAGTAAATTATGATGTACTGGAAAAGAATGGGCTTTTTCCAGATGTGATGCGAATTGAGATGGAGAATGACAAGAAAAATAACCCTCAAGAGTTCGCTCATACTTGGCTTGGTGAGCCACTTTCACAAATCGAAAATGCTATTTTGAGCCGTGATAGAGTGCTAAATGCTATGGATCGAGAGATAGAAGATGACGGCGAAGTTCAAATAGGCGTTGATGTTGCACGACTTGGCGATGACCGCTCTGTGTTATGGAAACGCAAAGGATTAAAGACAATCGACTTTAAGGTTTATGAAAAACTCAGAACTAATGAACTTGTGGAGAAAATAGAGCAGTTTGCAGGACTGGACAAAGAAATACTAATTAAAATCGATGACACGGGAGTTGGTGGTGGTGTTACTGACCAGTTATTGGCCAAAAACTATAATGTTCAAGGCATCAACTTTGCACAGAAAGCGGTGAATGATGACAAATACCCAAACTGGATTTCTGAAGCATGGTTTTATCTTCAAGAAGTGATTGATGAAATACAACTACCGAATAATACCGATTTGCTCCAAGAATTAACAACTAGAACTTGGAGTATGGATAAAAAAGGCAAGCGTGCGGTGGAAAGCAAGGGTGATTATAAGAAGCGGGGAAATCGAAGCCCTGACTTGGCTGATGCCTGTATCTTGTGCTATTATACTCCGCCAAAACCTAAGCCTATTGTTTATGCTGGGGTGAGGTAGGTTTTTCTGATATTTTCTTAGTTGAATCTGCCATTTTAACTATATTACTTATATTAGACGCTTTAAAAGCTAAATTAAATTTTGATACGGCTGAGCTAATGATATTTAGCTGTTCTTTTATGGCTGTTGCGAATTCTTGAACAACCGAATTAAAATCTGGATTGGACAAAATATTTATGAGCTCTTCGCATTGTCGTATGAAATCACGTAAAAAATCCTCATCTATTATTATGTCCTCTCCTTTTGATAGGTCGCGATATTTTTTAACATATTTACCATCGATTGAATGCGGAAAGCTGTGGAATATTTTGTTACGTTTTTCAACAATTTCATCATATCTATCGGATATTTCTTTTGCTTTCTCTGTTTTGTATCCGCCAAAAATTATTTGTTGTCCTTCTAAAGTTTCCTTGAATTTATCTTTTAGATTTCTGTTTCCACTACAAAACTTTAAGTTAGCATGTGTTTTTTCCTTCATTATTGGTAGTTTTTCGAATATTTCCATTTCTTCAGAAATGGGATTGAAAGAATTTATCCTACGTTGGATTTCAAGAGAAATAATACTCATAAGATAGTCGGCTTCTCCTATGAGTCGATTGAATTCTGGTGTTGGTTTTGGTGTGTCGTTCATATCTATAGTATATCATTAATTTAATTGTTTTACTCGACTATTTGAACTTATAGTTTAAATATGTTTAGAGATTTTTTTAGCCGTTTGGTCGGCGGTAATATAAAAAGGAAGAGCGCCTCGCACTACGCTTTTAATCGGCCAAAATCAATGTTAGGTGCGCATACATTCTATAAAGGGCTATCATATGACAACTCATATCCGTCTATTTCACGAATTGTAAATGAATTTATGACAATTAGGCCGTATGCAATAGATAATAACGGTAAAACAATTCAAGATTCGGTGGTGATGAATAAAATATATCACCCGAATCAACAGATGAGTGGTGCAACTTTTCGTGAGGCTTTAGCACTCCTAAGTTTGGTTTTCCCTAAGGTTTATGTTTTGGTTTGGAGCTATAATGAACACGGCACTCCAACAACTGGACAAAAGATTACTCCTGAAAATTTAGCAGGATTTACTATTCTTGAGGGAGTTTCTGAATATTATATTGGCGAAGAAAAACGCTATCGGGTTGGTACTAAAGAATACTCTGAAAATGAAATTATTGAACTTCGAAGTGGGGTTAATCCTTATGATCTTAGTGGGGGATATAGCCCGACTGATGCTGCTCGAAAATGGGCATCCATTGATGATTATATTGCAAGCTATCAAGCTGGCTACTTTGAAAATGGCGCTGTGCCAGCTGGACAGTTTATTATTACCGCTGGAAGTGTTGAAGAATATAATAATATTGTCGATAATCTGCAAGCACGACATCGTGGTAGTGGTAACAATAATAATGTGGTTTATGTTCATCGCCCAATTGAAAGCGCGACAGGTAGGCCAGTTAATGCTCAGATTGAGTGGGTGCCGTTTGCTGAAAGCAACAAGAATCTTGATTTGAAAAGCTTGTTCGATCAAGCCAATAAGAAAATTGACAGTATTTATGGTGTGCCGGCGAGTGTTCGAGGTGTAAATGACAATAACACTTATGCCAGTGTGCGAGTGGATGAACAGATTTTTATTAAATATACAATTAAACCTTTCGCAACACGGATTTGGAGTGAATTTACGCATCAGTTGAATCGAATTACGGGCGGACTTGGCTTTGCGATAACTTTCGATCTTGATATTCCTGGTGTGGCCGAAGAAGAAAAGATTGAAGCTGAGCGTAAAGCGGCTGAATTGACTTTGATTAAGACTGGCTTAGAAATGGGCTATTCATTAGATAGCATAGTCGATGCATTTGAACTAAGCAATGGCTATAAAACGCTTAAAATGGGTGAAACTCCACTAAAAATTGAGAATGATAAGCCTGAAGTTGATGACGGTGGCGAAGTTGAAGAATCGCCAGAAGATTTAAACGCAAAAAGTGTGCATATCTGCAATGAGTGCGGAGATCATCACTGTTTAAAAGCTGATACGAAAACAAAAAACGAAAAGCAAAAAGATAAAGACCAAAACGCACTAGAAACTGTCTTTCGCGATATGACTAATGAGCAGATTGAGCGAGCTATTGATAGTGATTTTGAAGATTTTAACCTTGGCGATAAAGATCGTGAGAAGTTCAAGCAAAGAATAAAGGTGATATTGCTGAGCGTGCTGGTAACTCGTGGTGTGGTAGCTTGGAGTGATTTTGTTTCAATATTAAAACAAAACAACATATCAA
>CALIMO010000063.1 GCA_938045655.1 uncultured bacterium | reverse complement strand
AAAGTCAATATTATTGTTATGGTTTTTATAAGAATATACTCCAAAACCAAAAGAGCTCTCATTTTCGAAAGCTCTTTTAAAATTTTATTGTTTCACACCTTTCATTGTAAGATTTAGGCGACCTTTTTCATCAATTTTATCGAGTTTTACCCAAATTTCTTGATCTTGTTTTAAAACATCGGTCACTTTTTCGGTTCGCTTTTCAGATATTTGCGAGATGTGTAGCATTCCGTCAATTCCTGGTAGAATATTTACAAAAGCGCCAAAATCTTTGATTGATACCACTTTTCCGCGGTAGATTTTACCAACTTCTGGCTCTTCAACTAAAGATTTAATCCAGTTGAGGGCTTTTTCGATTTGTTCGGCATTAGGGCTGGCAATTGTGATTAGGCCATCTTCTTTAATATCAACTTCGGCTCCAGTTTCAGAAGTAATTTTATTGATTGTTTCACCACCTTTGCCAATAATTGCGCCGATTTTTTCAGGGTTGATTTTAAGTTTTTCAATTCGAGGCGCATATGGCGAAAGTTCAGCTTTTGGTTCAGAAATGACACTCAGCATATGGCGCAGAATATGTTCGCGGCCTTTTTTCGAAGTTAGAATTGCTTTTTCGAGAACCGAAACTGGTAGACCATGAACTTTCATATCCATTTGTAGTGCGGTAATTCCATTCTTTGAGCCTGTACATTTGAAGTCCATATCGCCCGCAAAATCTTCCGCGTCAGCAATATCGCTCAAAATATAAGGTGTTTCACCGTCCATCATTAAGCCCATTGCAATTCCAGAAACCGCGTTTTTTAGTGGCACACCAGCACTCATTAACGCCATACAACTTGAACAGGTTGCAGCCATTGATGTTGAACCATTCTGGCTCATAATTTCGGTTACGCTACGAATAGCATAAGGGAAATCTTCTTCACTTGGCAAAACCGCTTCTAGCGCGCGCTGAGCTAAATATCCGTGGCCGATTTCGCGCCTACCAGGGCTACCCAATCGACGCGGTTCGCCGACGGTGTAACCAGGAGCGTTATAGTGGTGCATATAACGGCGTTCAATTTCGTTAAATTCCATTGTATCAACTAGTTGGGAGTACGAAAGTGGTGCAAGTGTTACGATATTCATCGCCTGAGTTACGCCACGAGTAAATAAACTTGAACCATGCGCCCGTGGTAGAAAGTCAATTTCGCTTGAAAGCGGGCGGATTTCATCTAAAGCTCGCCCATCTGGTCGTTCACCATCTTCCACAATTCCCTTTCGAACGGCTTTATGGACTGCCAAAGTGAAAGCTTCGTCGTAATCTTTTCGGGTTTCTTCATAAGCTTCTTCGCCGAATTTTTCAAGCATTTCTGAGTGGAATTTTTCACGAATTTCGGCAATATTTTGGTTGTATTTTGGATAAGCTTCGCGAATTTCGGAGCCGAATTTTCCTTCTGTCCAAGCTTCAACTTCTTTCGAAATTTCTTCATCTGGCAAAATAAGCTCAAATTTTCGTTCTTCAAAATAACCTGCCTCGATGTATTTGGCGCGAAGTTCATTTTGCAGCTTGATCGCTGGGTGGAAATTCTCAAAAGCCCAAGCGAGCCCTGCGATAATTTCTTCCTCAGGGACTTCCTTTGCACCCGCTTCAACCATGGTAATTCCACTTTCGATTCCGGCTACAACTAAATCAAGTGAGGAATTTTCGCGCTCCTCAGGATTTAAAAAGGCTTTAAACTCGCCGTTCACTTTACCGATTCGGAGCCCAGCAACTGGGCCATCAAACGGCATGCCAGCTAGATGAAGTGCGCTTGATGCTGCAATCATTGCAATCATATCTGGGCGAAATTCTGGGTCGGCGGAAAGCACGGTTGCGACAACTTGAACTTCTTCGCGATAACCTTTTGGAAAGAGTGGTCGAATTGGTCGGTCAATTAATCGTCCGATTAAAATTGCATCGTCGCTTGGTCGCCCTTCGCGCTTAATGAATCGTGAGCCCGAGATTCGTCCGCTAGCATACCACTTTTCTTCATAATCAATTGAGAGAGGGAAATAATCCAAAGCTACTGGTTTTGAGCCCAGTTGAACTGTTCCTAAAACCACAGTTTCACCGTATTTTGCAATCACGCTTGCAGTTGAACGAAAACCAACTTTACCAACTTCTAGCGTTAATTTTCGCCCCAAAAAATCAGTGCTAACCGAAATTACACTTTTCCCTGTTGGGTTTATAATCATATTTTCTCCTTCTGCCAAATGAGTTGCAGGAATCTTCTTCGAAAATCTTTCGAAAATAATTTCTACCACACATTTACCCTCGATTTCAATTTTTATTATAGCATTTCTCGGTGAATTTGGCAAAAATAAAACCGCCAAGCATTTAAGCATGGCGATTTTACGGTTTTGAAATTATTTTCGCAAACCTAATTTAGAAACAACAGCTTTGTAGGCTTCAAAATCTTTTCGTTCAAGATATTTTAGAAGTTTTTTACGGCGACCAACCATTTGCATCAAACCGCGTCGAGCCATGAAGTCGTGCTTTAAGGTGTTCCGTCACTTCTTTGATACGAGCCGTCAAGATTGACACTTGCGCCTGTGGCGAACCAACGTCATTCTTTGAAACCTGAGTCAAAGCGATTGCCTTCTCTTTATTCTCTTTAGTAATCATCTCGAATATTCTAACAAATTTTTTTGAAGAAGTCAAGCGTTGTATAAAAATTTTTAATTACTTATTTTTTATTAAAAGTTTTTCGAATAAAATTATCTCGATTTTC
>CALIMO010000062.1 GCA_938045655.1 uncultured bacterium | reverse complement strand
GGATATGAACAAACAACTTTCGAAAAAGCTAAAAGAACTGCCAAATTCTGCTGGCGTTTATTTTCATAAAAATTCGAAAGATGAGATCATTTATGTTGGAAAAGCGGCAAATTTAAAAAATCGTGTGCGGCAATATTTTCAAAATTCACGTAGGAGAGATTCGAAAACTGAGGCTTTAGTGGCAGAAATTGTAATGACTGACTGGATTGAGGTTGAGACTGAAATTGATGCGCTTTTTTTGGAAAGCGAGATGATTAAGCGCTACAAGCCACAGTACAACATACTTTTGCGGGATGATAAGTCGTCAACTTATGTACGAATCGGTTTTCGTGACAAAATTCCGCATGTTAGTTTTACTAAAAATCCGCTTGATGATTTGGCAGAATATTTTGGCCCATTTTATAATTCTAATGCGGTAAAGAAATCTGTGCGATTGCTTCGAAGAGTCTTTCCATATTATTTGAGTGAAAAACTGCCAGCAAAAAATAGTTTAGATTTTCAGATTGGCTTAACTCCTGGGCTGGAAAATTTTGAACCAAATTCGCCTAAATATCAGCAAAAAATGACAGAATATAAACGTAATTTACGCCAGCTCTCGCGATATTTAAAAGGTGAACGAAAAATTCTCCAGCTTGAAATTGAGAAAGAAATGCTTGATTTTGCGAATGAACAGAATTTTGAAATGGCTGCAAAAAAACGTAATCAGCTGCGAGATTTGAATGAGCTTGGCAAGCAAGTTATCTTTTCGAATGAGGAGTTTTTAGATATTTCGAAAGATTATGCATTGGCAAAATTAGCAGAAATTCTCTCGCTTGAAAATCCACCTCGGCGAATTGAAGCCTATGATATTTCGCATACGGGAGGTGAGAATAACGTGGCATCGATGGTGGTTTTTACGAATGGACTAAGCGATAAGCGAGAATATCGAAAATTTAAAATGGCCACTGGCGGAAATGACGATTTTCTTCATATGAAAGAGGTTTTGATACGAAGATTTTCGAAGCGAAATGAAAAATGGGGGCGGCCTGATTTAGTTTTGATTGATGGTGGTAAGGGCCAATTGAGCGCCGTGCGGGTAGTTTTACCGAGTGATATTTTGGCGATTGGGATTGCGAAACGTGATGAAGAAATTATTTTTGATATGCAAAATCCAAACCTCAAAACTGATTGGCTGGATAAAAATTTTGAAAAAAACGGTAGAGATTTTTTGGTTCAGCGAGAGGGTGATTTTTTGACACTAAATTTGCATCCTTCGCAAAGCCATTCGCACGGCCACGCTCGTAACTTACTGGGTGAAAATAATTCGGAGTTTAGCGATTTGACTAAACTTTTTCAGCGGATTCGTGACGAAGCCCACCGATTCGCGATCAATTATCATTCGAATCTGAGGACTAAAAAACAAACTCAGAATGCACTAGAAAAAATTGATGGTATAGGAGCAAAAACGCGGGCAAAATTATTGCGAGAATTCGGTTCGTTAAAAAAAATTCGTGAAGCTCCCGTGCAAGAGCTTTCGAAAATTGTTGGCGAAAAATTAGCTCAAAAAATTAAGCAAAATTTGTAATTTTCTTGAAATTTTGGTAAAATATACATAAGTATTATGGTGGGTAAAGGCAGAATTAAAAAGCGTCTTAAACAGATACAATCGCTTAAAAATTGGCAATTGTTTATTTTACTTATACTTGTGATTTTTGTAAATTTAACAGCTCTACGTTTGAATAATGTGGGAATGATTCGTAGAAGAGAGGCTGTTGAAACGGCTGATAAATCTGGCGATGTTGAAGCTACCAGAAAAGCAACAATTGAATTAGCTAATTACGTTTATGCTCATATGAATAGTGGCGGAATTTTTTATAGTGATGAAACTCACTGGTTTAAAATGAACCGAGAAGTGAAAATTGTGTGGGCGAATATTTATGAAAGTGATACAAGAAAAGCCGAGCAGGTTGCTCGTGAAACTGAAAGTAATAATCCGAATGGAAATATTTTTAAAAAGGCGGAAGAAACTTGTCGGCCAAGGTTTCGTGGTGGATATTCTTTAGCGTATCAGCAGTGTATTTTAGATGAGCAAAATAAATATCCTGCAAGTAGTCAGGGCCAAGTTAAGGCTGAATACCCAAATATTTCAGAATATACTTATAGTTTTGTTGCGCCAATTTGGTCACCAGATTTAGCCGGATGGACAACTTTAGTGGCAATAATTTTAATTTTTATGATTATAATAAAAATGATAACAACTATAATTCTTAAGATTATTTTGAAAAAATATACACCAAAAGTGTAAAAAGGCTTGACACCACTTTAAAACTGATATACAATGAAAATATATAACAGTAGTAATGAAAGGATAGAAATGGCTTATAGTCAAACAAATTCAAAAGGAATTACATATTATTTACATAAAAGTGAAGTAACTTTGCGTGGCGGAAAACCACAAACAATTTACTTCTTTGCTAAAAAAGAAAAGAACGATAAGGGTGAGCCTTGCAACCTTCCAGAAGACCGAATTGTAAAAGAAAATCCACGAAATGGCTTCTTGACAGTTTCTCGTAAGAAATAATCAATTTGTAAAAACCGCCTCTCATTCAGATGGGGCGGTTTTTATAAATTTAGAACAAAAATAAAAACGCCAATTAGGCGATTTTGGTAGGGGATGCTGGGTTCGAACCAGCGACCAATCGTGTATGAGACGACTGCTCTAACCGCTGAGCTAATCCCCCGACTATTTAATTATATCAGAAAATGTGATAAAATTAAATAGTGAAATTAAACTTAAACGATTTAAAAACCAAAACTCGCCGTGCGAAATATTATTTTTCGAACGATATTTTGACTTTGAGTAATATTATTATGGCCAGTGTGATTTTTATCTCGATAATTTGGGTTTGGGGAAATATTGCGGCGATGGAAAAAAATTATTCAATTCAAAAAAAGCTCGAACTCAAACAGCGCCAAGCTTTAATTGATGAAATTAGCTATAAAACACTTGAATATGAACAAAAATATCTGAAAAGTTCCGAATATCAAGAGCTTGCCGTACGTGAAAAACTTGGTCTTGCAATGCCGGGCGAGCATGTTTTGATTCTTTCGAAATACCCAGAAGAACAAAAGAAAGAACAAACTAAAACGCCAAAACCTTCAAATTTTACGCAATGGATTAACTTTATTTTTGGTGGAAATGCTCAAAAAGCAACAAAATAGCTAAAAACTCTTGACTTTTAAATGTCTGCGTGATAAAATATAAAACAGATATCGCGGGATGGAGCAGTCT
>CALIMO010000061.1 GCA_938045655.1 uncultured bacterium | reverse complement strand
GAAGGCTCTCCAAAAATTTTTAAGATAAATTTGGCAGTTTTGTTGTTTTCGAAGTTTAATTTTTGAAATTAAAACCAGAAAAGGGTTAATTTCAAAACCGATAGCTTTTGCGTTAAAATTATTTGCAACTTTTAAAACAACTCCATCACCAGAACCGATATCTACGAGTATATCTTCTTTAGAAAGATTTATTGTTTCGAAGAGTCTGAAAAGATCTGATTTGTGTGTAGGGACATACGGTGCACTAAAAAATATAGTTAAAAGAAAAGCGGCAATAATTATGCCGAGAATAAATGATATTGAGTAAAAGATAATTTCCATAAAATAAAACAATTTGGTACCCCCGGTAGGACTCGAACCTACGGCCAGGAGGGTAGAAACCTCTTACTCTAATCCACTGAGCTACGGGGGCGTACCTAAAACAATTATATCAAGTTTTTTAAAAAAAGTCTATATGATTATTTTCTAAAAGCAAAAACCTCCAGAAAATGGAGGCTTGTGCTAAAACAAAAAAGATCAAATGGTGCGGGCGGAGAGAATCGAACTCTCATCACTTGCTTGGAAGGCAGGTATATTAGCCGTTATACGACGCCCGCATGAGATTATTATAACAAACATTTTTTATAAAAGCAAGACTTTTTTGAAAAAATAATGTGTTTATGCTAATATAGTATTATGAAATTAAATGATTATGTTGTAAAATCAAGTCTTGAAGAAGTTTCTCATTCTAGCGGATACGCTAAAGCTCAGTCTGGTGGAAGAATTGGTGCTGCAAGCTCACAAAGTTTTGCACAGCGCCAAGCGATTGATTATAGAAATTCGAAAGTGCGCTCATATCGAGATTCTCAACTTGGTCAATTAAGGATGGCACAAAAAACTAAAATGGAAAGTTTAAGATCGGCTCTTGATCAAATTAGGGCTAAAAGAGAAGAAAGGGTTTCAAATTATTTGCAGCAAAATTTAAATAGGCAAAAAAATACACTTTCGAATGATCGAATTGACCAATCAACAAAAATAAGAATGGCAAAAAGTGGTTTCGGTGAGGTTCAGCAAACCGGAATGGCGGGTTTTTACGGTTCGCAAACTCCAAGCTCTCAAAATGTTGCGCGAAGTTTTCGCCCACAAATTAAGCCAAAATTTTAAAGCTTGATTTTCAGGTTTTTATGTGTTAAAATGGTTGAAGTTATGGCGGATGTAGCTCAGCTGGTTAGAGCGCTGGTTTGTGGCACCGGAGGCCGTGGGTTCGAACCCCATCATTCGCCCCAAGTAAATTTGAGCTTAAGGCTCTTTTTTATTTGACCAAAATTTTAAAGTATGATATAGTATTAGATAGATTTCTTGCCAAGGAGGTATATAATATGGTAAAGTTGAACCTTACAGAATTTAAATCAAAAAAGATGGATGAAGTCTTTCGAGATACTTTTGATTGTTTTAGGGCTCACCACCCAAGCTTTTGCAGTAGTATTAATGATCGAAATGAGAATAATCTCTTAGAGGCGATTAAAAGTTCACTAATTCAGGCTGCCGAAGTTCTGCTCGAAGAGGACTGTGGAGCGGAAAGTTCTGATGTCGATATTGAACTTCTAACAATCTTCGAAATTTTAAACGGTGAAAAACCGAGCGCAGTGTCTTGTACAAAGTTCAACCTTAAATTCACAGGCTATCTAATTAGGAAACTTGAAGATAATATAACATTCAAGTTTCTTGCTGCAGATATTGTTCGAAAAAATGCGATAAAATATCGCACAGAAAATGAAGGCTATCTTAAACATTAGCTAAAAATAACTCCCAATTTTTTGGGAGTCTTTTTAATTATGAAAATAAAGTTTCAATTTTTGCGCCGAGTGAATTTAATCTTTCTGCAAAATCTTCATAGCCGCGATTGATGTTGTAAACATCTCGCAAGGTTGAAACTCCTGGCGCAGCAAGCATTGCAATTAAAACTACAACACTTGGGCGAAGGGCACTTGGCGCAATAACGTCTGCAGGTTTCCATTTTGTCGGGCCAGAAATATAAACACGATGTGGGTCAACAAGTTCAATTTTAGCGTTTAATTTTGAAAGCTCAGTAAAGTAAATTGCACGATTTTCGTAGCTCCAATCATGAATCAAGGTTCGACCTTCCGCGACAGTTGCAATTAATCCAAGAAAAGGCAAATTGTCCATATTTATACCAGGAAATGGCAGCGCGTGAATTTTATCTTTCGCGGCATGTAGCTTTGATTTTTTAACTTTAATATCCACAAGGCGAGTTTTTTTATTTTTCGAAAGATATTTGGGGCTGATTTCGAAATTTGCACCCATTTGTTCGAGGGTTGCAAGTTCAAGTTCGTTAAATTCGATTGGCGCACGTTTGATGGTAATTTCAGAATTTGTAACCAGTGCAACCGCCACGAAAGTTAAAGATTCAATAGGATCTTCGCTTACATAATATTCAACATCTTTCTCGATTTTTGTTAATCCATGAACTTTTAGCGTTGTTGTTCCAATTCCTTCAATTTTAACGCCAAGCTCTTCAAGAAAGAAACATAAATCTTGCACCATATAGTTTGGGCTAGCATTTCGAATTGTAATTTCTTGACCAGAAAGCGCTGCGGCCATAATTATATTTTCGGTTGTTGTGTCTCCGCGCTCGGTCAAAAGTATTGGCTTCTCAACTTTTTTTGGTTTGTTCGAAACTTTGTAAAAATCAGTTTGTGCTGTAACGTTTGCGCCAAAATACTTTAATCCAGAAAGGTGAGGCTCAACTGTGCGTGTTCCTAAATTGCACCCACCAGAAAAAGGTATTTCAAAGTCTGAATATTGGTGAAGAAGTGGGCCGAGAAACATTAGAATACTGCGTGTTCTTTTGGCGGATTCAATATTCATATTTTCGAAAGATAATTCTTTGGGAGGCATGATTTCGAGATCGTTTTCGCTATTTAGCCATTTAGTTTTTACGCCGATCGAATTTAAAACTTCAATAATTCGATTAACTTCTTCAATTCGAGCAACGCGGCGAAGAATCGTTTTTCCTTTATTTAAAAGAGAAGCGCAAAGTAGGGCGACGGCGGCATTTTTTGATGTTTTAACTTCAATTTCACCAGAAAGTTCGTGGCCACCATGAACACGAAAATTGGTCTTTTTATTTGAATTAACAGATATAATTTCGCTCGAAAGTTCTTCTGAAATTCTTGCAAGCATTTCAATAGTTATATTTTGCTTGCCACTTTCAATTCGGTTAATTGCACTTTGTGAGGTGCCAATTTTTTCGGCAAGCTCAACTTGAGTTAAATTCTTGTGTAGGCGGGATTCTTGAATAAGCTTCCCGATTTTTTCTAAATAGGCT
>CALIMO010000060.1 GCA_938045655.1 uncultured bacterium | reverse complement strand
AAAGATAGCTTGCGCGGATTTCGGGCGATTTCTTCACGAGTTTCAGCTCAGAATGACCGCGCCGACCATGCAATTCGTTCAGCTGTAGATTCTTTAGTTGAACTTACCGGCAATCTTGGTCTTGCTACAATTGGTGATCAACTTTACATTAATGGAATTTATAATCTTTTTTCTCAGCCTGAATTTGAAAGTGGTGAAGCGGTTCAATCTGTTGCACAGCTTCTTGATAATCTTGAACCATGGCTTCGTGAAGTTACTCCAAATGAACCGCTAAATGTTTATATTGGTAGTGAAAATCCAATTGGTAAAAGTTCAGGTGCGAGTTTAATTATTTCAAAATTCGAAAGTCCGTTTTCAGAAAATTCTTACATCGGCGTGCTTGGACCAACTCGCCAAAATTACGGAAAAGTGGTACGATTGGTTCAAAAGACAGGTGAATTTTTAGAAGAGATATTATAATTTAAGGAGGAAAAAATGGAAGAAAATAATGTATTAAAAAATCAAGATAATGCAAAAGATAAGAAACAATCAGGATTTTTTAAAAAAGATTCAAAGTGTGAAAAGCTTCAAGCAGAGAACTCAGAACTAAAAAATGATTTGCAGCGCACGCGTGCTGATTTTGAAAATTATCGCAAAAACGTTGAGGGCCGAATTTCGAATGCGCAAAACCTAGGTGAGAAAAAGGCGATTCTAGCTTTAATTCCAATGATTGATGATATTGAGCGCGCAATTTTACATTTACCAACAGAATTGGCGGAAAATTCTTGGGCGCAAAATGTGGTTAAAATGAGTAAAAATCTTGAAAAAAACCTTTCAAAACTTGGAGTTGAAAAGATTAATTCTTCGAACGGCACTATTTTCAATCCAGAACTCCATGAAGCGATTCAATTCGATGAGGAATCGGAAGGAGAAGAAGAAGTTGTTGTTGAAGAGCTTCGAGCTGGCTATACTTTAAAAGGTGAGGTTTTACGAGCGGCAATGGTTAAAGTTGGGCGAAAGTAATTTTATCGTTGACAGAATATGATTAATGTGATATTATTGTAAACGCTAATCCGTTTCGCCTTATTCTAGAAGGTTGGGACTCGCGGGTTAGCTACTTCAATATTAATTGTTTTTTAATAATTGTTTTGTAAAAAATAGAGTCTGTACTTTTGTTTTTGTGTCTGAGGAAACCTCCTCTTAAGAGAGAACCGTCTAGTATTAGGCGGTTTTTTAATTTTAAAAACTTTAAAATTAAGCATAAATATGATAAAATATAACATATGAATAGTGGGCAAAATCTTGAAAATATCAAAAAGTTTATTCGTGCGGCAAATTATTTAACAGTCTCGCAAATTTTTTTGCAAGATAATTTTCTACTGGAACGTCCACTAACTTTCGAAGATATTAAACCTCGGCTTCTTGGCCATTGGGGAAGTTGCCCGGGTGTTAATCATGTTTATGCCCATCTTTTAGATGTTCAAAAACAACTTGATTTTGCTAAAAGTGGTCTAAAAACAGCATTTATGCTTGGGCCTGGTCATGCTTTTCCAGCGCTTCAAGCAAATCTTTTTCTTGAAGAAACTCTTTCAAAAATCGATAAAAATGCAGTTCGAAATTCGCAAGGTATTGCTTATATTTCGAAAAACTTTTCTTGGCCGGGTGGTTTTCCGTCGCACGCAAGCCCTTTTACTCCAGGTGTAATTCTTGAAGGCGGTGAGCTTGGCTATTCGCTCTCGACTGCTTTTGGGGCAGTTTTAGATAACCCAAATCTTGTAATGACTACTTTAATTGGTGATGGCGAGGCTGAAACTGGCCCAATTGCTGCAGCTTGGCATTTAAATAAACTAATAAATCCAGTTGAAAATGGAGTAGTTTTACCTGTTTTGCATTTGAATGGTTATAAAATTTCTGGTCCGACGATTTTTGGATCGATGAGTGATTTTGAGTTGATTCAATTTTTCCATGGAGCTGGGTGGGAGCCAAGAATTGTTGATGAATATTCTGCCGAAGATTTTGATTTAGAACTTTCGAAGGTCTTTTCAGACGCTTTTCGAGATATTTCGCGAATAAAATTTGGCCGAAAAAATGGTTTTGTGCGGCTACCGATGATTATTATGCGGAGTAAAAAAGGAAGCTCCGGTGTTACTGAGAACAATGGCAAAAAAATTGAAGGGAACTCGCTTGCTCATCAAGTTCCACTTTTAAATGCCAAGAGCGATGAAAAAGAGCTTAAAAAACTTGAAGAATGGTTGAAATCTTATAAATTCGAAGAGCTCTTTGATTTCGAAAAAAGCGAATTTAAACCTTGGCTTGATGATTTTTTACCAGAAAAATCAAGCAGAATTGGGCAGAATCATTTTGTTGATGCGAATTTGAATTTTGCAGAGTTAAAATTGCCAGAAATTCATGAAAAAACAAGTGAAAAATCACTCGCAATGAATGCGGTTGGCGATTTTTTGAAAGAAGTTTTCGAAAAAAATCCAGAGAATTTCCGCTTCTTTAGCCCCGATGAAACTTATTCGAACAAATTAGATGCTATTTTTGAGGCAACTTCACGTTCTTGGCAGCGAGAAATTAAACCTTGGGAAAAAGATTTATCAAAAAACGGCCGCGTGACGGAAATTTTGAGTGAACATTCCTTGCAGGGGCTTTTGCAGGGCTATATTTTAACGGGGCGACACGGAGTTTTAACTTCTTATGAAGCCTTTGCGCCGATTATTTCTTCAATGATGGATCAATATGCGAAGTTCCTAACACAATCGCAAGAAGTGGAGTGGCGAGGTGATTTAGCGAGTTTGAATTATATTTTGACTTCAACTGGTTGGCGGCAAGACCATAATGGGTTTTCGCACCAAAATCCAAGCTTTATCGATGAAGTTTTACGTCGTGAAAATAGAATCGGGCAGATTTTTTTGCCGGCAGATGATAATTCGGCGGTTGTAGCGATTTCGAAAATGCTAAAATCTCGAAATAATATTAATGTTTTGGTTGCAGGAAAAACACCAGAACCAAGATATTTTTCTCTCAAAAGTGCGCAAAAACAGCTTGAAAATGGTGGAATATTTGTTTTTGATTCTTGGAAGAATCAGGAAATTATAGATTGGAATTTAATTCCAGAAGATGATGAGCCAGATTTAATTTTGGCGGCAAGCGGTGATTATGTTTTTAAAGAAACAGTTGCAGCGCTCCAAGTTCTGCTTCATGATGTGCCGCAAATTAAAATTCGCTTGGTTTATGTTCAAGCGCTATGTGGTGAAGGAATTGGAACTTTCGAAAATACACTTTCGAAAAGCGACTTTGTAAAGATTCTTACTAAAGATAAGCCAGTTATATTTGCTTTTCATGGATACGTTAAAACTCTTAAATCAATTTTATTTGATTATGAAAATTCAGCGCGCATTCAGATTAATGGATACGAAGAAAAAGGCTCAACAACGACGCCGTTTGATATGTTGGCGAGAAATCGAGTGTCGCGATACGATATTGCGGCGAGAGCCTTAAATTTGGTTAATAAAGGCGATGAAGTTTTCGAAAACCTTACAAAAGAATATCAAAAACGCCAAGAGGATGCTTTACGCTTTGCACGAGAAAAATCAGTAGATGCACCAGATATTGAGAATTGGGGATATCTAAAATTTTAATTTAAAGAAAAAACCCCGAGACAAAACTCGGGGAAAACTCAGATTAGTTTTTATTCTGTATTATATGTAGATACGCATATAATGCAGCGTATGAGTCGTAGAGAGGGTTGTGAGTTCCTCCCTCCAGCTTCGGTAGGGAGATTTCGTTGCGCTCAACATAATGATCAACGGATTCACCTATTTCTGGCATGATACATAGGTCATACCAGAGATAAGGGCCGTCCCATTCCCCTAATAGGCCAAGGTCGTGGGCATCTCGGAAGAGCTTAGCTTCCACGATCTGGCCCATATGGACTAATGCTGCGGCATTGTCCTTATGGAGCAGCCAGAACCCTATGAAGTCACTTAAAAGGTCTTCATAGGAATCGTGGGTAACTGGAATGTCTTCCATTTGTGGGATCACCTCTTTAGCCACCCAAGGGTTTGTTTCGCCGTCAATTGTACATCGGCCTGTGAATTGGTCAATTTCTTGACCGTTTTCATCGGCCACAACTGCTGCGATTGCGAATGCTTGACCCCACAAGCCATTTGTTTCGGCGTCAAGTAAAATTTTATTCCCAAGTAGTTCAATAAGCTTATCATCTTTTATGCCCTCTATTTCTGAGCGCTTTTTTGAAAAAATATGTTCAATCTGTAGAGTATTATCTAGAGATAGAAGCTTTTGATTTGGGTTTTCGAACGCCCACCAAGCCAAAAATGATTTAGTTATTGGTCTACCATTCCAGAAATCGAAATTATTAAAGATTTCAATAGATGACTCGGTGATTTTATTATCTTTAAAGTTTATTTCTTTATTATTAACAAAGTAACTACCTTTATAATTTTTATCTTTATTCTTTTCGATTCTGCATTTATAGAATGTAAATACCCCCTTCGGTGCACATATTATTCCGGGAGATGCCTCCTCTCCCGTATATCCAAGCCATATAAGATTACACTTTATAAAATCAGCTCTTGCATCTTCTTCACCGAAAATATAGTCGACATTACCGAAGATATTACAGTAAATAAATCTTTGCTTACCATGTCCTGCATATAATGTATCCTGGCTTGATTTAAAATTACAGTTTACAAATACGGAATTATCAGCTTCACAGACCAATGCAGCCGCTCTCTCTTTATTATGATACTCTCCCACTTTAATTTCAATGGATAATCTGTCTTCATTGGTTTCACATTTGCTCTGTCCGTATTCTTCACTGCCTATTCTTTCAATTCCGTCTGATATTTCGCTCTCTGTCATATACAGATTAAAAGAGTTTTCAAAATTTATATTTTCAGCTCTGAAATTAT
>CALIMO010000059.1 GCA_938045655.1 uncultured bacterium | reverse complement strand
GAGTTTGGGCGTAAAATCTCACCAAAATATGGATTTTTCGAAATTGTCGCCTGAAAAAGCGACTTTTTCATTTATTTTTCTTAATTCCTGCCAAAGGCAAAAACCACTTTCCGCCCCCGCTCTAGAAGTGGTTTTTTGAGCTTGCGCTAATGGGTGTTTGAGATATGGTGCAATAAAGGAGCAACACAATTTATAGACAAGCTTTACTTTTGGCTTAAATAGCCGACTTGGAACAGTTTAGTTTATCTAGATTGTGTTGCACCAAGTCGGCTTTTTAAGTTAAAAGGGTGAAAAATGGAAAAATATATTTTGTACGCACGCAAGTCAACAGATACGGAAGACAAGCAAGTTTTGAGCATTGAAGCTCAGTTGGCAGAACTGAGAAAATTTGCCAAAGATAATGACTTGGTGGTGATTGACGAACTTATAGAAAAACGCACTGCCAAAATACCTGGTCGTCCAGTCTTTAATTCCATGATTAAACGCATTGAAAATGGCAAAGCCAACGGTATTTTGGCGTGGCATCCAGATCGCCTGGCTCATAATTCGATAGATGGTGGGCAAATTATCTATTTACTCGATCAAACCATACTCAATTATTTACGATTTCCAGTTTTCCAATTTGAAAATACCTCGCAAGGCAAATTTATGCTGTCAATTATGTTTGGTCAATCTAAATATTATGTCGATAATTTGTCCGAGAACACCAAACGAGGATTGCGAGCCAGGGTGAGAAACGGCGATTTCCCCAGCCAAGCACCTTTTGGCTACTTAAACGATAGTCGCAGTAAAACTATTGTTTTAGACAAACGCTATGCACCACTTGTAAAAGAGATTTTTGAAAAATATGCTCGTGGCGACCAAACTATGAGTCAGTTGGCAGATTTCTTGCAAGACAATGGAGCAATTACCAGAACTGGCAAAGTATTCAAAGACGATAAGGTAAAATCTATTTTACAAAATCCTTTTTACTATGGGTATTTTATATATAAAGGTGAACTTTACGAAGGTCGCCACCAGCCAATTATTTCCAAAGCTCTTTTTGATAAAGTCCAGCTAGTGATTGCTGAGCGTGGACACAAGAAACGAGCAAAAAAGCCAACCGTGCCGTTTTTGGGGCTGATGAAGTGTGCTGATTGTGGCATGAGTATTACCAGCGAAACTAAAACTAGAACTCAGAAAAACGGCAATTTCCACCGCTGGACTTATTACCGCTGTTCTCGTAAGAAGCGAACTATTAAATGCACCAACCCACCAATTAGAGAAAAAGATTTGTTGCCCCAGCTTTCGGCATTACT
>CALIMO010000058.1 GCA_938045655.1 uncultured bacterium | reverse complement strand
TCACTAAATTTCTTCAAAATTGCAATTTCACGGCTCGATTGTTGTTTATTAGGATTCTTTTGAAAGCTTTTTTGTTCAATTTCATCGATTCCCTCAGCTGAATTTTCGTTCGAAAATAAAATATCAAAAGCATTCACTAACCCCTCAATATCAGCCCCGGTTTGCCGAAGCACAACCTGTAATTTTAAATCTTTTTGCTTTAAAATTGAGAAAAGCAGGTTTTTTGTACCAATTTCATTATCATCACCAGAAATTAAACTCGCCATTTTTAATGCAAAAACCGCACGGTCGGTTAAAGCTCGCACATTTGGATCTGCAAAATCTGGCATACTTTTCGAAATTGGCGGATTTTCAACAAAAAAATCATATAAATCTTCAAACTTTAAGCCATATTCATATGCTAAAGTTGCCGCCGAAGATTCGCGATTCGCTAAAATTCCTAACAAAATATGTTCAATTCCAATGTAGCCAGTTTTAAATTTACGAGAGAAGAATTCTGCTCGCTCCAAACTTTTGTGCGAATTTTCACTCATTCGCGAAATAATTTCTTGAAAATCTTCAGGTATCATAACTCTATTTTATCATACTTTTAGCACTCTTACAATATGAGTGCTAATAATTTCTTATTTTATTTGACTTTTTAGGCTTTTTTATATATAATTATCATATTAAAATGCGTGAACTAAAACTTTCTAAAATTCAAACGCCACTTGGCGAAATGACGGCAATCGCTCACGACGATGCTTTGGTTTTTTTGGAATTTCAAGATAATGAAAATTTAAGAATTTTTTGAAGTTGAAAATATTGAAGAAGGTGAAAATCTACCGATTAAACAGATACGCATTGAACTTGAAGATTATTTTAAACACCCTTTTGCAGGTTTTAAAACACCAATCGAAATGATTGGAACAGATTTTCAAAAACAGGTTTGGGAGGAGCTTCAGAATATTCGCTCCGGCTCAACCTCAACATATTCTGAAATTGCCGAAAAAATTGAAAATCCTAACGCCGTCCGTGCGGTTGGCAACGCTCTGAACGCGAATAAGCTTTCCATAATTATTCCATGCCATCGAGTTCTTACGAAAGATATGGATTTTGGTGGTTATAACGGAGGGCAAAATCGCAAAAGCTGGCTACTTCAGCACGAGGGAATTTAAACAAATTTAAAAGCACTCACGCGAGTGCTTTTTTTGGAGGCTATTTTTCAAAAAACTTCACAATCCGACGAAGTTCTTCAAGATATTCACCAGATTCATCTTGCGCCAACATCATCGCCAGTACAGATAATGAATAATCAAAATTATTACCGCTATCACAATACCAGCCATCTCTGATTTGGACAGCATAGAATTTTTCACCATTATCAATAGCATGCTGAATTGCTAATTGGAGCATCAGTTCGCCATTAGGATTTTTCTGCCATTCAGCTAAATTCCACGCTAACGACTTAAGAAAGTCATTTTTGAAAATCCACGCACAAACGCTAGCAATATTACTTTTCGCGTTCTCAACACCCGGTTTTTCATCAATCCGCTCAACATCAACGACCAAATTCCCGCTAGAACCTTTTTCGCGTGACACAATCAAACCTGCCACGATGCCGTATTTATCAAATTCAGTATCATTGAAAACTTCCTTCGCCGCCATAACACTTCCATCAAACTTCTGATAGGTTTCGAACATCTGTAAAAATTCGTTCTTCTTTCCGTTTTTAATTGCGAAAATATCATCCGGCAAAACATACCAGAAGTCATCTTTACCGATAAACTCAATAACTTCTGGTGTTGAAAGAGGCGCCTGATTACCATAGGCAACGCAATTTTGTAAAATAAAACTCTTCGGTGAAAGGAGTTCAAGCCGCTCAATTTTTTCAGCAAATTGAGCTTTTCCTTTTTTTCGAAGTGAATCTGCAAGTTCTTGCTTAATTTCGAAAACCTGCCTGATATCGTTTTTTTCAGGGCTAATCACTATCGCGATATTTTCCGCCAAAATACCAATCTCCAATAACTTTTCAATCTGAATGCAGATGATGTTTTGCAAAAAACCATCAAACGGGAGCGGAATTAACTCTTTCGAAAAAGCCGTAGTTGCTGGATACCCACGAGTTCCATTTCCGGCCGCGGGAATTATGACCCTCACATTTTCGATCTTTTTTGACATAAAAATGTCCTCCTTTTTAAGTACTTAGTTATATATAACCAATATCTTGATTATACCATATAAAAAGCCAGCGGTCAAATTCCGCCAGCTTTTAAAATTTTATTGCTCTTCTCCGCCGAATTTTTCTTGATCATTTTCATCACCATCAAGATTTTCAACAACTTCACTTTCAGTCGCTTCATTTAAAGCACTAAACAAGCCGTCTTCAACATTTCCGCGTGGTTTTTTTTCGGTATATTTAGCAAGTTCAATATCAAGCTCATAGCCCGTTAGTCGACTCGCAAGGCGAACATTCTGCCCAGCGCGACCAATTGCAACACTTTGCTGATCTTCACTCACAAGCACAGTTGCTCGTTTACGTTCGTTTTCACCAGTTTCTTTAATTTGAACTTCAACAACTTCTGCAGGACTTAACGCCTCACTGATAAATTCGCTTGGGTTTTCGCTCCAAGTTACAATATCAATTTTTTCGCGTTCACCAATTTCATTCATAACAGACTGAACTCGCACACCGCGACTACCAACGAAAGTTCCAACTGGATCAACACCGTTCATAATTGAACGAACCGCCATCTTAGTTCGACGACCAGCCTCACGAGCAATAGCCACAATTTCAACCATTCCAGTTTCTAGTTCTGGCACTTCTTGTTCGAAAAGAATTTCAACAAATTTCGCATCAGCACGTGAAAGGATCAATTCTGGCGCACGACCTTCTCGTTCAATTTCTTTAATAAGAACTTTAATCCGCTGGCCAACACTAAAATATTCACCATTAATTTGTTCGCGGAGTGGCATAACACCGTTTGCTTTTCCTAGATCGATTCTCACAAATCGTTGGTCGATTTTCGAAACCAAACCACTTACGATAGTACCAACTTTATCTTCGAATTCTTCAAGAATAATCTCACGTTCAGCTTCACGAAGTCGCTGCAAAACAACTTGTTTAGCAGTTTGAGCAGCCACACGGCCAAAAGTTTCAACCGGAAATTTCTCTTCAACAATTTCACCAATTTCAGCATTCGCATCAAGTTTTTTCGCGTCTTCAAGAGAAATCTCGTTGTTAATATTATAAGCTTCTTCGCCGTCAACAACTTCATATTGAACAAAAACTTCAGCATCACCAGTTTGAGTGTTTAGTTCTGCTCGAACATTTTGGTCACGATTTCCGTTCTCACGTCGCCAAGCAGCCGCAATTGCCATCTCAATAACTTCTAAAACTTTT
>CALIMO010000057.1 GCA_938045655.1 uncultured bacterium | reverse complement strand
TGGCCCAGCTTCAATTTTAATCACTTGGTCTTTTCGAAGCTCATATCTGGTTGTATTTTGGTGAACTTTTCGCTTGCCGTCAATCCATTCTTCATGATAAATCCAAGAATTATGGTCAAGCACGAAAAACTCTCGCCGAATGCCGTTCGTTGTTGGCCTAAAAATTTGTGCGCCAACTTTGCTCTCAAGATTAATTAACGCTCGCGAAATATCTTGCGGATTTTTCTTGAATTTCGCAAAAAGATATTTATAATAGAGTTGATTACTCTCGTGTTTTTTTGAATTTTTCAAAAAAGATTTTCTAGTATATTTTAAGTGCGAAAGACGAATTTCTTCTTCGGCGATATTTCGAAATTGTAAAATTTGAGCGCTCTTTGCAAACATTTCACCAAAAATATCAATTTGATTATTTTTTAATATTGGCTGAAATGCGGGCTTTTTAACCTGTTGAATAGATTTTAAAGGCATTTGTTGTGGCATATCATAAGCAATCTGGATTTTTGGTTTTTTGAAATCTGGCTCTTTCTGAGCTTCTGGAAAATATGGAATTTGGTATAAACTTTTGTCGGAATTGTTCATTTTTAAACCCTAAATATGATTAAATTGTATCATATTTTAATATTTTTGTCAATATTTGGTAAATTAAATTTTAAATAGTTTTTCGCAATTTTCGGTTGTAATTTTGGCAACTTCTTCAGCTGAAATTTGCCGTTTTTCTGCTAAATCTTCAATAATTAACTTTGAAAAAGCTGGCTGGTTTGGCTTACCACGCTTGCCTTTTGGTGCTAAAAATGGTGAATCTGTTTCAATTAATATTTTTGAAAGTGGAATGCTCGCAAACATTTCAAGATCTTCGGGCTTTTTTGTAAAAGTTGAAATTCCATTTACGCCAATAAATAAATCGCGCTTTAAAGCTTTGCTTAAATTATCTTTCGAATCTGTAAAAGAATGCAAAACTCCACGAATTTTACCGAATTTTGAAATTTCATCAAAAATCGGCCAAAAATCCTCGAAAGCATTTCGAACATGAAAACTTACGGGTAGATTTAGTTTTTGAGCAAGCTTGAGCTGGGCTTTTAGAATTTGTTTTTGCGCCTCGCGGTTGGAATTTTCATAAAAATAATCAAGACCAATTTCACCAATGGCCACCACTTTTTGGGCTTTCGAAAGCTGCTCAAGTTCATAAACTAAATCTTCTGAGTCGTATTTTTCGGCTTCATGCGGATGAACACCAATAGCCGCAAAAAGTTTAACTTTGCTAGAATTTTCTTCAGTAAATTTAACGCCAATTTTAGAATTTTCAAGATTTTCGCCAATACAAATCGCTTTCGAGATTTTAGAATTTTGCATATTCTCAAAAACTTCTTCTTGCGGAATTGGAAAATTTACATCGTGAATGTGGCAATGTGAATCAATGATTTTCATTTTGTCCTTTCGAAAGTCGAAACCTCAGCATTAAAGCCGAGGTTTTGGTTATTTTTTAGCTTGATTATTTTGTGCGGCTGCGATTTTTGCGGTACGCGGGTTTTCAGTTTTAAGATAAATTTTTGGGAAAAGCAAACCGATTTCTTCGTCGCGAATTACGCCACTACCAAAAATCGTTTGAAGCTTTTCGGCCGTATCTGGCATAAACGGTTCAAGCATTTTGCTGATTTGCAATAAACCTGAAACAGAGTGTGCAAGAACTTCTGCTAGATGATTTTCTTCATCTTTATTTTCTTTTGCTTTTTTGGCAATTTCCCAAGGTTTTACGCCTTCAATATATTGATTGTGGGCGCGAACCAATCCCCAAATTTCATCAATTGCTTTGTTAAATTCTAGAGATTTCATATATTCGTTGTAGGTATGGCGATCGTGCTCATCGCTAGGGATTTCACCAACCACGCCAGATTGATAACGTTTAACCATATTAGCTACGCGTGAAGCCAAATTACCGAGGTCGTTACCGAGCTCGTTGTTATAGGCGTTTTCGAACTTTTCACAGGTAAAATCTCCGTCATCTTGAGTTGCAATGTGCCGTGAGAAATAATACCTAAAAGCATCTAGTCCGTAATTATCAATAATTTCGTTCGGATCAACTACGTTGCCGATTGATTTACTCATTTTCACGCCATTACTTGAAATGTGGCCATGAACAAGCAGAGTTTTTGGTAAAGCTAGATCAAGCCCAAGCAACATTGCTGGCCAGATTCCCGCATGAAAACGTAAAATATCTTTTCCAATAACTTGCACATTTGCTGGCCAAAATTCTTGCCAGCCTGCAACATCTGGATATCCGATTACGGTTAAATAGTTTGCAAGCGCATCAATCCAAACATACATTACTTGTTCTGGATCGCCAGGAACAGGCACGCCCCAAGTTAAATTCTTTTTTGGCCGTGAAATCGAAACATCTTCAAGTCCGCTTTTCAAAAAGTTTAAAAATTCTTTCTTGCGATATTCTGGCACGATTTTCATTCGGTCAGTTTCAATGGCTTCGATAATTTTTGGTGTAAATTCTGAAATTCGCAAGTAATAATTCTCTTCCGAAAGCCTTTCGAAAGGTTTTTGATGGTTTGGACAAACGCCATGAAATTCAGTTACTTCTTTTTCAGTATAAAAACTCTCACAACCTGTACAATACCATCCTTCATAAGTATTTTTATAAATATATGGCTGAAGTTTCATCCAAATATATTGAGCTGCTCCAACGTGATGAGAATCGGTTGTACGCACAAAATCGGTATAAGTTGTCTTCATTTTGTCCATTAAATTTTTAAAATTCTGGACAGTTCCATTAACATATTCTTGTGGAGTTAAACCATTTTCGGCGGCTTTTTCAGCAATTTTATTACCGTGCTCATCTGTTCCAACCTGAAAACGTACTTCATTTCCTTGCTGGCGTTGGTATCTCGCCCAAATATCAGCAATTAAGTAATCAAGAGCGTTTCCAATATGAGGCGCTCCATTTGCATAAGGAATCGCAGTTGTTATATAAAGTTTTTTCTTTGTCATACTGCTTATAGTATAACATATTTTTCGAAAAAGAGAAAGTTGGAATTATTGTTAAGCTTATGAATAAAAATTATTTATTTTGAATCAAGATAGTATCGAGTAATTTCAAGCCAGTCTTCGATAGTTAATTCTTGTGCACGCGCATCTGGCGAAACCTTGGCTTGCGCAAGTATTTCAATTGTTTGTTCTTTACTCAATGCTAAATTCGCACTTAGTGCTTTTAGAATTTTTTTTCGTCGAGCAGTAAAACCAGCTTTAACTATACGGAAAAATTGTTTTTCTGATATTTTAGTGCTATTTTGCTCATTAAAACACTCAAGCTTATTTTTTTCTAGAATCTTTAGAATTACTACTTGCGAATCAACTTTTGGCGGCGGCGTAAACAACTCTCGTGGTACAAATTGGCCAAGTTCGCAATCAGCGTAAATCTGTGATGCGATTGATAAAACACTTAAATCGCCAGATTTTGCACAAATTCTCTCGGCAACTTCTTTTTGTACTAAAAGTACGGCAATACTTGGTTTATTATCGCTAGTGAGTAATTTTTCAATAATTTTTGAAGTAATATAATACGGTACGTTTGCAGCAACTTTATAATTTTTTGGTAATTTCGAAAGATCGAAATCTAAAAAATCCGTATTTTTTACGGTTAAATTTTTCCCTGGGAATTGCGCTGGCAGTTTTTTTGCCAAATTTTCATCAAACTCGATTGAGAGAACTTCACCATCTCTACCTGCAAATTTTAAAAGTGAAGAAGTTAAAGTTCCAAGCCCTGGGCCAATTTCAAGTATAAAATCACCATTTTTGATTTCAGCTTCTTCTGCTATTCTATCTAGAACAACCCTGTCTCTCAACCAGTGCTGACCAAGTGATTTATTATTTTTTAAGTTTGAATTTTCGCTATTTTTGGATTTTTTCGAAAACTTTTTACCAGATTTTTGATTAAATTTCAAATTTGCCACTAATACCAACCTTTTGCTTTTTTGTGAGTGTAAGCGTTTTGCCAGCTTCCATAGCGACCAAGTACATAAGAATTCATCCACTTAAGCTGCGTGATTGGGTTTGTTTGCCAGTCGGCTCCAGCTGAAGCCATTTTCGAACCAGGCAGAGCTTGCGGAATACCATAAGCTCCGCTCGATCTATTTGTTGCGTTAACTCGCCAGCCAGATTCTTGACCAATAATTGCATTTGCAATTCCGTGGTCGCTTGAAGAAATTCCTGCGGCACTCAACCAATCGCTGTGCGAGCCAGCTGGTAGGTTCACTTTTGTGCCAACAATCTCAACTTGTTTTTTAGCGGCTTTAATTTCTGTCTCGTTAATTTTTTTGCGTGAAACTTCTTTACCGTTTTGCATTTCAATTTCATAAGTTACGCTTTTCGAGCCTTTTTCCCCAGCTTCTTTTATTTCTTTATAGCTAGAATCTTTATTTGCATCTTTAATTATTTCGGTTGAGAAAGCAATTTCTTCTTCGGTTGTAATTGTTTGCTTACCATTTCGCCAAATTCGAAAACTCAAACCGTTCGAAATTGTGGTTTTTTTATCAATTGAAATTCCGTCATCTTTTGTGAGCGATATACTCTTTTCTTTTAAGAAATCTTCTACGGTTTTGCTTTGTGTTCGAAAACTTTCGGTTTTACCAAAAAGCTCAACCAAAATCTCTTTTGCTCGTGTAATCTTTAATAAGTTTGTTGTTCCATCTTCAAGAATGCTGCCAGATTGTTCGAAAGCAACTTTATCTTCATTATGAATTTTAATTCCAGATTTTTGAATAATCTGCCGTGGGGTTTGAGCAGCAGTCATTACTTTTATTTTCGAATCACCATCTTCAATAATTACTGGTTTTGCACGATAAATATTTACGCTATATTCCGTGCCTGTTAGTTCGCCATCAAGGCTTGGCTCAACCGTATCTTCTTTTGAAAAACTAATTTTTTGTGCATTTAATGCTTCTCGAACGGTTTTTGCATTAGTTTTAAAAGAAAGTCTTTGGCCATTTTCGAAAACAGTTAAAATTTTATTTCCTTCACCGCTAGCTTTGGCGGAATTTCGCCCAGTAATTGCAAAAATGTTTAATAAAAGTAAAAATCCAAGCGAGATAAATCCCGCAATTGTGATCTGTTTTTTATAAAAATAAATTGGTTGTAAAACTCGCATTATTAAATCTATTTTAGCAAATAAAATTCGAAAGGTCAAATTTTAGAGCTTTTCAAGGCGTGCAAATTCAGCATTTAATTTGCGAATTTTGCCGTTTTCGAACTTAATCTCAATCGCCATTCCGTCGATTTCAAGTACTTTTCCCACGCCGAAAGCTGGACTTTTTACGCGGTCGCCAATTTGCAATCCTGCTTTGTCATAATAAAAATCATCAAAAGAAACTTCTTGGCTAAAATCATCTTCGTAGTCATCTGAAAAATTATTCCATCCGCCAAAATCTTTTTTCGGCAATTCCAGCTCGGCATCTGTAATGAATCGGCTTGGGCTTGAATAATTCCTTTGTCCAAAAACCGCTCGCGATTCGGCGTAGCTTAAAATTAACTCTTCTCTCGCGCGCGTCATTCCCACATAGCAAAGGCGGCGTTCCTCTTCTAGATCATCTTCGCCCGCATCAAAAACTCGGCTGTGTGGAAAGATGCCTTCTTCCATTCCGGCAAGAAATACGACTGGAAATTCCAAACCTTTTGCTGAGTGAAGTGTCATTAAATTTACTTCATCGCCACTTTGTGCGTCACTTGAGCTCATTAGTGCTGCATCCTCCAAAAAACTTGCTAAATCTGCGTAGTTTTTTGCCTCACTCACTAATGTGGAAAGATATTCACTGCGTTCGGTTGCTTCGCTTTCGGTTAGTTTTTCGTTTTTGCCATAATTTGTGCGCTCCAAAATTCGGTCGATAATTTCACTTGGATTGCTTGAATTTTCACTTAGAATTTGGCATTCTCTAAAAATTTCACCCAAATTTTCTAAAGATTTTCTTGCTCGCAAGGCTAAAGTTGAAAGTTCACCCGCTTGAAGTAAGCTCGAAATTAAATCTAAACTGTTTGAATTTTGCCAATCCAAGAATTTTGAAAGGCTCACCGCACCCAAACCGCGTGCCGGTACGTTCACGATTCGCTCAAAAGCTACACGGTCGAGCGGATTATAAATTACACGCAAATATGCTAAAATATCTTTAATTTCCTTGCGGTCATAAAAACGTGTTCCGCCAAAAATTTTATACGGAATTTGAAAACGAATCATCGCTTTTTCGAAATTATAACTTTGTGCATTTGTGCGATAAAGAATTGCAAAATC
>CALIMO010000056.1 GCA_938045655.1 uncultured bacterium | reverse complement strand
ATCATCATTAAAATATGCTAAAATACTTTCCGCAACTTTCTTACCAATACCATCAATTTCAAGAAGCTCTTCAAGCGTTGCGTTACAAATATTTTCGAATTTATTAAATTTTTCTGCTAAAAGCTTTGCTGTTTCGCCACCAACATACCTAATTCCAAGAGCTGAGATAAATTTTGAGAGCTCTGGATTTTTCGAAGACTCAATAGCTCCCAAAAGATTATTAACTGAAGTTTCTCCAAAGCGTTCAAGGTTCAACAAATCACTTTTTTGAAGATTATAAATATCAGCCAAATCTCGGATTAACCCTTTCTCAACCAATAAATCAACGTTTTTTTCACCAAGATTTTCAATATCCAAACCTGATTTTGAGGCATAAAAGGTAACCGTTTTTTTCAAAATTAAGCTCGAATTTAAACCTTTTGCACGATATGCAACCTCACCACTTGGGCGGTAAAACTCAATATCCGGGAACTGTTTCTCAAGCTCTTTTCTAAAATCGAAAACTTTAGCATTTTCTGGTCGAAGCTCCGGCAAAATCCGTAAGATTTTCGGAATAATATCGCCAGCCTTAAAAACTACTGCTGTATCGCCAATTCGCACATCGAGTCGCTTAATTTCATCAGCATTATGTAAACTTGCATGCCGAACAGTGGTTCCGGCAAGTTGAACCGGTGAAAAGACTGCAACAGGAGTTGCAATACCAGTTCGTCCAATCGAAATAACTATGTCTGAAATCACCGCTGTAACCTCTTCAGGGGAATATTTAAAAGCAATCGCTGCGCGAGGTTGTTTCCCAACAATTCCAAGTTTCGAAAAATGCTCACGATTATTGATTTTTACAACTAACCCATCAGTATTAAATGGCAATTCTTTTCTCTTTTCACTCCAAAAATTAATAAATTCAATAACTTTTTTTAAACCGTTAATTTTTGAAGCTTGCTCATTTATCGTAAAACCAAGATTTTTTAATGCTTCATAAGCGAACTGGTTAGTAGGGATATCTTGTGGATTTTCACGAATTAAATCATAAGCTCGAAAATGTAGAGGTCGAGAAGCTGCAATTGAAGGGTCAAGCTGACGAATTGTACCTGCGGCTAAATTTCGTGGATTAGCAAATTCTGGTTCACCATGCTCTTTTCGAGTAAGATTTATCTTTTCAAAATCTTCTTTCAAAATAACAATCTCGCCACGAATCTCAGTTCTTCCGTTTTTAAAATTTTCAAATTCACCACTTGCCTGCAAAAAAAGTGGAATATTCTTAATTGTTCTGATATTGCTTGAGACATCTTCGCC
>CALIMO010000055.1 GCA_938045655.1 uncultured bacterium | reverse complement strand
CCAATCCCAGAAATAATCGCAATAAATAATGAGAAAATAATCACAGTATTACGCTTATTCTGAGAAATTGAGCTATACATATTTAATAAAACCTCTAAAAAATAAATTAGAATTTTACTTGAGGCGCAGATTCAACTACTTTTCTATCTTCCACTTCGAAGAATTCCCTCTTTTCGAAACCTAATTTTTTAGCAAAAATATTAGTTGGGAATACCTTAATCTTAATATTAAGGTCTCGAACGCCACCATTATAAAATCGGCGTGCACCTTGAATTTTATCTTCAATTTCTTGCTGTTGTTGTTGAAAACGTATAAAGCCTTCATTAGCTTTTAGCTCAGGGTAGTTTTCAGCAACAGCAAACAAGCGGCTGAGCGCCTGTGAAAGTTCACCTTCAGCTTTCGCAGCATCAGAAACATTGTTTCCAGCACCTATTAATCCAGCTCGTGCACTACTTACATTTTCGAAAACTTCTTTCTCATGAGTTGCATAACCTTTTACAGTCTCAACAAGATTTGGGATTAAATCTGCTCGGTATTTTAGCTGAACGGCAATATCGCTCCAAGCTTCTTCAACTCTTTCATTAAGCCGCACAAGTGCGTTGTATTGGCTCCAAACAAAAAGCCCAACAAGGACAAGAACAGCAATAATTACAATAATTGCAATTGTCATTTTATTATACTCTCCTACTATTGTTAAATTTGGTGCGCAAGGCGGGAATCGAACCCGCACGACTGTTTAGGTCAAGGGATTTTAAGTCCCTCGCGTCTACCAGTTCCGCCACTCGCGCATATTTACATTTTACACGCCTTAACCGCAAAAGTCAAGGCGTGTTGTAAACTTAAGCTTCATCTTTATCAAGAAGTGGAGCAATAATCATAATGAATAGAGAAAAAGCACCAAGCACTAAGAATGTAGCCCAAGCTTTGCCCATTAATTCCCCTAGATTATTGTCTACCCAAATATATACTAGGCTGATTAAAGCACAAATCATAGCCGTAAAAATATTAAACCAAACGCAAATTTGTCGAATACTTTTCACTGTTTGACTGTATTTCTTCTTTTTTGATACTGGAGCAACAACTACTGAGCGAACATTTGATTCATTTTCACCTTTTCGAATTTCTACAACTCTTTGATTTTCTTCTTTCATATGGTCTTCCTTTACTTAAATATTTTGGAGGCACCTACCGGATTTGAACCGGTGTAAACGGTTTTGCAGACCGCTGCGTAACCACTCCGCCAAGGCGCCAAAGTGATATAAAATGATTATACCACATATTTTTTAAAAAATAAACAATAGCACTATTTTTTTAGAATTTCAGCTAATTCTAACTTTTCGCCAGTTTCCATATCTTTAAAAATAAATGAATTTTCAGAAATTTCTTTTTCGCCAATTACTAAAGTATATTTAACACCTCGCTTATCAGCAAATTTAAAAGCTTTTTTCATAGTAAAATCTTCAAGCAGAACTTCAGTGTTTTTACCTTCTTTTCTTAATTCACCAGCAATTTCGAAAGATTTTTGAAGCTCATTTTTACTCATTGGAACTATTAAAAAATCCGCAGTTGAGCGTTTTGAAAATTTCAGCAAGCCTAAATCTCGTAAACACCAGAACAATCGCGTTAAACCAATTGAAGCACCTACTCCTA
>CALIMO010000054.1 GCA_938045655.1 uncultured bacterium | reverse complement strand
AAAATTTTTGAACATAAAAATCTCATTTCGTCAAATTTATTCGGTGTCAAAAATTGTGCAACATTACTTGGCGTTGAAGCCGCAAAATCTGCCGCTAAATCACATAAACTTTCATCAATTTCGTGGCCAATTCCTGTAATAATTGGCACGCGAGAAGCAGCGATCGCACGAACTAATTTTTCATCATTAAAAACCGCCAAATCATCAGCACTTCCACCACCACGAATAATAGCAATCACATCCGGCAATTCACTTTGCGAATTGAAAAAATCAATTGCTCGAATAATCTGGTCGCTCGCAGAAATTCCCTGCACCTGCGTATGCGCAACAGTAATTTCTAACCCGCCCCAACGCTCATTAATAATCTTAATAAAGTCAGCATAACCCGCCGCTTGAACACTTGAAATCACTGCAATTTTTTGAGGATTTCGCGGAATTTCACGCTTACGGCTTTCATCAAATAAGCCCTCTTTTGTTAACTTTTCCTTTAAAATTTCGAAAGATTTTTTAAGGCTCCCTTCACCTTTTGGTATAATTTTCTCAATTGTTAGGCTGAATTTTCCCCAATTTGTGAGTTTTGGCTTTGCTTGCACAACAACTTTCATTCCATCTTCGAGTGGAAATCGCATTTGCCAAACCGTCATAAAACAACCAAGAACCGAGTCTTCATCTTTTAAATCAAAAAAAACAAACTTGTTGTGGTTTACTTTAAAGCTTGAAATTTCACCTTCAATCAGAACACTCGGAAAACTCTTTTCGAAAATATCATTGCTAGTTGCAATAAAATCTGAGACGCTATAAATCACCTCGTGCGGTTGAGGTTTTTTTATTTCAAAATTTAACAACTCTTCGAATTCATCAAAATCCATATAAAACTATTATAGCACATTTTAAGCATAAAAAATAACCGCCTTGAAGCGATTATTTTTCGAATATTTTAGAAAATTCCTGATTCAACTCTTGAATTTGTGATTTTTCACCACCAGAGACTGCACCAAAAATCCAAGTATTTGCATCAATAAATTCTTTCGCAACTTTAAAAATTTGCTCACGAGAAATCTGCTTAATAAATTTTGGCTGAGATTTATAATCTCGAAGATGTCCATCCCAAAAATATCGAGAAGCATAAAATCCTGCCGTTGAAGCTACCGTTTGCCCGCCCATTTGAAACGAGCCAAGAGAATAGCTCTTCATAGCGTCAAGCTCTTCTTCAGTGATTTCTTCATTTAGAACCTTTTTGAGCTCTGAAACAATTAATTCAAAAAGCTCTTTAGCGGTTCCATAATTAGTCTGCCCTTCGAAATCCCAAGAAGAATCTTTTGG
>CALIMO010000053.1 GCA_938045655.1 uncultured bacterium | reverse complement strand
TTTGTCAATAAAAAGTCAAGCAAAAACCGCCATTCTCTGGCGGCGGTGCTTTTATAAAATTTTGAAAGCTTTTTTAACTTTTTCAAGCTCGGCTTTTTTGTTTGAAAATTCTTCACGAGTTTCTTCAACCAAATGTGCTGGTGCTTTTGAAATATAATTTTCATTCGAAAGGCGTTTTTCAAACAAATTAATTTCGTTCGAAATTTTATTGATTCGTTCGGCGAGCTCGGTTTTATATTCAGCTAAAATATCGGTTGGCACATCAAGATAGGCACCTAAACCGCTAGCGGCAAGGCTAAACCCGTGTGGCGCATCTGTTTGGATAATTTCTGGCACGCGCGAAAGGTGGCGAATAGTTTCAATATTTTTTGCAATTAGTTCATCTTTTTCAAAAACCAAATTATAGCGTTTTTTGCCGGGTAGCTCAGCTGTAATCAGGCGAATTTCACCAACTAAATCTTGGATTCGTTCAAATTGAAGTGCTTCGAATTCGTTAAATTTTAGAGATTCGGCTAGTTTTTCGTTTGCTAAAATTCCCTCAGTCCAAGGCAGAGTTTGCCAGATGGTTTCAGTCACAAATGGTGCAAAAGGATGCGTGATTTTAAGACAAGTTTCAAGAACCCAAGCAAGAAGTTCAGGATTGTCTTGTGTTTTTGAAGCTTCAATATACCAATCGGCTACGGTGCTCCAAATCGTGTGATAAACCGTTTCTGAGGCCTCGGCAAAACGGTAATTTTGCATGTGACTTTCAATTTCAGCAATTGCCTTATCAAGCTCTCGCACAATCCAGTGATCTGCTGGCGTGAAAGCTTCAGGCTGTTTTGTGCTCTTAATTTCGCCAACTTTTTCAGAAATGAACCGTGAAATATTCCATAATTTATTGCAGAAATTACGGCCAGCGATAACTTTATTCTTTGAAAATGCCTGATTCTGCCCTGCTGAACGCGAAGCAATAATTCCAAGGCGAAAAGCGTCGGAGCCATATTCAGCAATTACGTCCATTGGGTTGATCACATTTCCCTTTGATTTACTCATTTTTTGGCCATGCTCATCAAGAACCATTCCATGCAAATAAACCTCACGGAATGGAATTTGCCCTGTGCAGTAAATTCCTAGCATAATCATTCGTGAAATCCAAGGAAAAATCAAATCGTGACCAGTTTCCATTACACTATTTGGATAGAATTTCGAAAGCTCACCACCCTCCAAAAAATCGGTTGTAATGAATGGCCATTGACCGCTCGAGAACCAAGTATCAAGCGTATCTTCATCGCGTTTGTATGTTTTGCCATTAACTTCAATTTGTGATTCATGTACGCGCTCATCAAAAATCCAATCAGTTGGATCTTCAATATTTTGAAAAGCCGGAATTGGAATTCCCCAAGGGATTTGACGTGAAATGTTCCAGTCGCGAATATTTTTCAAGTATTCCGCCAGAACATTTTTCTTATTTTCTGGCGTAAATTTAATTTCATTATTTTTAAGAGCATCAAGAGCTTTTTTAGCTAAAGGTTTAGTTGAAATAAACCACTGCTCTTTCACAAGCGGCTGAATTGGCTCTCCAGATTTATAATCATATCCAACAACGTGAGTAATATCTTCTTCTTTAAACAATGCATTGATTTTTCGAAGATCTTCAAGAATCTTCTTGCGTGCTTCTAACACTTCTAAACCAGCATATTTACCTGCATTTTTGGTCATTTTTCCGTCAAATCCAATTACTTGAATTTTTGGCAAGTTGTGGCGATTGCCAACTTCGAAATCATTTGGATCATGGAATGGTGTAATTTTAACAACGCCAGTTCCAAATTGTGGGTCGGCATATTCATCAGCGATAATTTTGATTTCACGATTTATTAAAGGTATACGGACTTTTTTACCAATCAGATTTTCATATCTTTCATCTTCTGGATTAACTGCAAGAGCTGTGTCGCCGAGCATTGTTTCAGGGCGAGTTGTTGAAACAAGCATATATTCGCTTATTCCACCAAACTCATCAAGAACTGGGTATGCAATTGTCCAGAGTTTCCCCTTCTCTTCTTTATAATCTACTTCAATATCAGCATAAGAAGTTTGGTATTTTGTTGAATAATTAACGATTCTCTCACCCCTATAAATCAAGCCATCGTTCCACATTTTTTCGAAAGTTTTATAAACGCGATTAACTACTTTTTCATCTAATGTAAAAGTAAGGTTTTTCCAGCTTGCACCAGCTCCTAAAGCGCGCAGTTGAAGTTCCATATTTCCGCGTTGGCTTGCTACGAAATCCCAAACATTTTTATAAAGTTCATCACGAGAATAATCTAAACGACTCTTCCCTTCAGCATTTAAAAGGCGTTCGTAAACAACCCAAGTTTCGAAGCCTGCGTGGTCGGCGCCAGGCAAATAAATTGCGTCATAACCCTTCATTTTGTGATAACGCACTAAAATATCTTCAACCGCAGCCATTAGCCCGTGGCCGATATGAAGATTTCCATTTGCATTTGGTGGCGGCATTACGATTGAATATTTTGGGCCAACTCCACTGCTTTCGAAAGCGCCAGATAGCTCCCATAAATTATAAATTTCAGGTTCGTAATTATTCGGTTCGTAAGTCTTTGTAATTTTCATATTTCCCTTTAAAATCGCATTTATTCAACAACATTTCACACGAAAGTTAAACTGTGCGAAATTCTACATTTACAATTATACCACATTCGGTGTATAATATAAATATGCTAAAGATTATCGAAATTACTGATAAAAAAGAATGGAATGATTTTATTAACGAGCACGGCGGTCACCCTTTGCAACTTTGGGGTTGGGGTGAGTTAAAATCGCAATCACCAAATTGGCAAGTTGTGCGAGTTTTTTTGAAAAATGGTGAAGAAAAATACATTGATCGCAAAAAAAATGACCACTCAGATATTGTGGCAGCGGCACAAATTCTGGTTCGGAAACTGCCTTTTCCACTTCGTAATTTTGCTTATATTCCGCGCGGTGCTTTAGTGATTTCAAAAAAGCCAATCGAGCGAGCCCGCATTTCGCGTGAAATTGCTCTTTGGGTTTCGAAGAATATCAAACCAAAGCCAGTTTGTTTAACTATGGAGCCAGATTGGAACAGCGGTGAATTTGACTTGCGTGACGGCTGGAGAAGTTCAAAAAACACAATTTTAATTCCAAGAACTTTAATTCTTGATTTAACGCAAAATGAAGATGAATTACTCGCCAAAATGAGTAAAAAAACGCGACAATATATTCGAAAAAGTGGTGGAGAAGTGCGAGTTCGGCAGCTGTTTTCGAAAGAAGAAATTGATCGTGCGTTGCAAATTTACACAGAAACTGCTAAAAGGGCAGGGTTCGCAATTCATTCGAAAGAGTATTATCACGAACTTTATAAAAAAATGGGTGAAAATTCACCAATTTTTGGAGCTTTTATTGAAAAAGAGCAGGGTGAATTTGTTGAAAAAGGTAAGAACCCTAATATTTCTGAAGAGTATAAGGCTGCTAAAGAACGCTTGTCGGAAAAACTTAAAAATCAAGAAATGGTGGCATTTTTATGGTTTGCTCAAAGTGATGATGTGGCGTTTGAACTTTATGGCGGAGTAACTGAGGCGGGGCAGAAATCACGAGCAAATTATGTTTTGAAATGGATTGCAATTATTGAAATGAAAAATCGTGGAGTTAAGCGATATGATTTTAATGGCCTTTTGAACGATGGAATTTCAAGATTTAAAGCTGGTTTTGCAAACCATGAAGATTTATTAGTTGGTACACTGGATTTTCCGATTTCGAAAACATATTTAATCTGGAATTCATTTTTGCCAACTGCTAAAAAAATTGTTCGAAAATTCAAAAGATAAGTTAAAAGGAGTTCATAGTGAACTCCTAATCTGTAGTAAGGTATATTAGCCTGTCATCACTGAATTTAACAGTAACGGTAGACTGGTCTAATTTTTCAGCCACATTCTCCAGTATTTTCAGGAAGGCATCTTGCCAAGATTGTATATAATCTTGTTCGGATAGATCCCCTAGTGAAAATGAGTAGTAGGGGTTGCAGTCGGCCCTAATGTCAACCGCCTTCTCCCCTCCAGTAGGACAGCCGCTGTCTTCTCTGTAAATAACAGAGGCCTCTGTCGTGACTACAGAGACATAGATACCAGTTTTTTGATAAACAGTTTCTGCCTCCGCCTGCCACATATGGTTGAAGTCGTCAATCGTGAACACAGGACTTCCTGCATGATAGCGGGGGGATAACCCCACGACAGACGACACGGAAAGTGTGTTATCTTTTACAAAAGTTCTTTTCATTTTTTATACCTCCATCAATGAAAATCTATTAAATTATAACATTATTTACCTTTTAAGTCAATATATTGACTTTTTAAGATATATATGGTAATATACTAGACATAAGGAAAAAAATGGAAAACAAACAAAATTTTAATACCCTAGATGATCAAGAGAGAACTTTAACTCCCGAAGATATTATTTCACATGAAAAATATTTTGATAATATTTCAGTTTATCATATAAATAACTCTAATCTTTTCTATGATTTTATAAATAATGCTTATGAAAATAACCCTCACGGTGCATTTTTGACTATGGATTATTCTGCTGATGATTATGAAAATATGGATAAAATTATTATAAATAACGGCGCTGCTGGTGTAGCTATTAAAGAAGATGGCGACATTGTTTCGGTTTTTAAAAATAATCTTCTTGCGGAACGTGATGGAATCGGAAAAATTGGTCAAACTATTATGCTGGAAAGTTTAAAGTCTGGAGGGAACCATCTTGATTGCTATGATGGTTATTTGCCTAGAATGTATGGGTCAATTGGATTTAAGCCTATTTGCAAAATAAAATTCAATGACGACTATGCTCCTGCGGACTGGAATTTTGAAAGAGACGGTAGGCCTGATGTTGTTTTTATGGCACACCCTCGTGAACCTTTTGAGGAAATTTTAAGGAAACGAGATATGAATTTATATCCGCCTATAGTTGAAGATTTAAAAAATGCCCCTTATGTTGATGATTATGATGAGGCAGGGGTTCTAATTGATAAATATCTCAAGGATAAATAATATGGAAAAAATAATTTTAAATATTCCGCATTCTTCAACCTTTTTTCCAGATATGGAAGGTTTTAATGCTGAATTAATTAGTAATGAAATTAATATTTTAACAGATTGGTATACTAAGCAAATTTTTGATAGTAATTTAGTCGAGTCTAAAATTGCTGATTTTAGTAGAATTTATTGCGATATTGAACGTTTTCCTGATGAACTCGAAAGCATGTTTATTAAAGGAATGGGTATTGTTTATACGCATACAGATTCTGGTGAGCAATTGCGAAATATTTCAGAAACCAAAAAACAAGAAATTATAAATAATTACTATTTACCATATCATGAAGATCTATCAACAAAAGTTGCAAATAAGCTTGATAAATACAACAGTTGTCTAATTATAGATTGTCATAGCTTTAATAATATTCCGACTAACCGAGATATAGATCAAGCACCAAATCGACCGGATATTTGTATTGGGTCTGATAGTTTTCATACTCCACCAGATTTGGTTGAATTCTTGGCTACTTATTTCACGGGGCTTGGATATGAAGTTCGAGTTAACTCGCCATATAGTGGGAGTTTGGTCCCTATTCACTTTTATAATAAGGACAGTCGAGTTCAATCTGTGATGATTGAAATTAACAAAAGGCTTTATTTGGATGTAAATAATCAACCAGTTGAGGATAATATCAAAAAACTCCATTCTGAAATAGAAAAAATATATAGGATGATATAATAATGAATCTAGAAAAGAAACGATTTTTTAGTCAAGCAGATAACCTTCTAACCGAGACAAAAGAACATAAAGGAACATCTATAAATACTTCAGGAGAAAAACCAGTAGATGGATACATGGTAGCTATCGATACTACTTACTATATTCCAGCAGCTGAACTATCGATTAAAGCTCTTAAGAAATTTATCGCTAGAAGAAAAAAATATATTAAATCCGATGACGATTATTTTGGCACTTGGGCTGATGATCGTACGGGCGACATACATCTAAACGTATCACACAGATTTCAAAATAAGGATGAAGCTCTTTCATTTGCTAGCGCAAAAAACTCTTTAGCAATCTATGATGTAAAAAATAGAGAATCTATTTATATCGATTATGATAAAAATGAATGAAAACTATTGACATATTTAATCTAATATGATATAATACACTTAAGTTGTTAGGAATTTATAAACCAACAACTAGCAAATTACCATTGTTGAATTGATTGAAAGCTTTTCAATTTTGGGCGATTTTGAGCTTAGGGTATTAGCTACTAAGTTGAAATTCGCCCGAAATTGAAGTAGGGCACCTTGCGTGGCGAAAACGCCTTAAATTATTATGCGCAAGGAGAGGAGAAATCCATGAAACTTCACTTTCTAAACAATGAAGAATCTAAAGAAGTCTTCAACGCTGTAATGGCAAATTACAACGTTGAAAAAACAGTATGGGTAGATGCACCAAAAGTAGTGGATGAAAAACTAGTCCATACTTCTGGCTACGGAGATACAGCAAAAACAACTGAAATCTCCGTAGAAGAAGCTCTAGCTATCTACAATAAAAAAGTAGATGGCGCATATACAGAGCGTTTCTTACTCTTCGCAGCGCAGCTCGAGGCTATTGTAAAAAATGGCTACAAAGTTGCCCTTATTCAGAATCAAGGTCACGACGGAGCACCATTTGACTCCGAAGGCTGGCTTGTGGTAGTGGTGGAAACTCTACCTATATATCATATCGCTCCTTGGGATCTGAATCTCAAGGACGTTGAGGAGTTGGTGACTCTCATCCCTCCAACTGAATCAGACAATGAACTGATCAATTGGAAGAGGACCGACAAACGCGGAGAGATCATGGCCCTCAACGCTGCTGTAACTGGTAGCGGTAAAGATTTGGTTGGAATTGCACAGCGATTCTCCAACTTAGATTAATCAATTCAACAAGTGCGCTGCTTTAAAGCGCATCGCTCGAGCCGTTTAATAAAACGGCTCTTTTCTTTAGTTTAAATTCATCCATTATTTTTAAAAACCTGCCTTAGCTTTTCAAAAAGTACTATAGCAGATTTCGAAAAGTGCCCTTAAGATTTTAAAAAGTGAAGGGCAGATTTCAGCTCGGTTACCAACGAGCGTTTTCCATTGACAAGCTAGGGTAGACTTCGGCTGTGAGCGGGTCTTTGGACTGACCTAGTACGGCGTGAAAAGTACCTAGCGTCGCCACCATTGCGGCATTATCAGTGCAAAATTCTGGCGCAGTAAAAATAATTTCGTCTGGCACTTGATTGGCTACCCGACGCATTAGCTTAGCACGCAAAGCCTGATTAGCCGCCACCCCGCCCGCAATCACTACCGTTTGAGGCTGATATCGCTGAACAGCACGTTCTAGCTTATCAACTAATGTCTCTACAGCTACTCGCTGAAACGACGCCGCAAAATCATTTTTTTGTTCGGTAGTTAATTTTTCGGCCAAGCGGAAAGAAGGGAAGTTATAATCAACTCCAACTTCTTTTTGCACTGCTCGCAGCACCGCTGTCTTAAGGCCAGAAAAACTAAAATTGTATTCACCAGCTAGCTTAGCCTTAGGCAATTTATATTTGGTACTATTACCAGCTTGAGCTGCCGCCGCAATCGCTGGACCGCCGGGGTAGGGTAAACCCAGAATTTTGGCTACTTTATCAAACGCTTCACCCACGGCATCATCTTGGGTTTGGCCAAGAATTTCGAAATCTGAATGGCCTCTAAACAATACGATCTGAGAGTGACCGCCGCTAACCACCAGCGCTAAAAACGGAAATCGCGGTGGTGTATCACGCAAGAAGTTAGCGTAAACATGCGCCTCAACGTGGTGAACAGGGAAGAAGGGTTTATTAAAAATCCGCGCATAAGTCCTCGCCGCTAAATTCCCGACCAACAACGAACCGTTTAAACCAGGTGCAAAACTGACCGCAATACCGTCGATATCACTCCAGCTTACCTCGGCTTTTTCTAAAGCTTGACGAATAACTGGATTTATATATTCGATATGTGATCGCGCTGCTATCTCGGGAATTACACCACCAAATTGAGCATGAATATCTATCTGTGAATGAACTACACTTGAAAGTAATTTCACATGATTATTACTCACGCGTGAAACTTCTCCAGCTTGAAGTTCCACCACTGCAGCTGCAGTTTCATCACACGTACTCTCAATTCCCAAAATCTTCATAGAGCTATTCTAACACTTTTCAGGTTAAATTTCAACTGGAAGCTAAATTGATATTTTAGTATGTAGGTATGGATATATATTTTGCTTGGTAGTTTAAACATCGTCAACGTTATGATGGATGGGGCCGTGTGAATTATTTTTTCTTGATATTAAAAATCCGCTCAAGCTTGAAGTTAAACCGTCGCTTTCGATGAGTGACTCAAATTGGTAAATAATTTTCAAAAAATGTTAGAAATAAAATAACCCGCGAATTTCTGCGGGTTTTGTTTTTTGATGACCTTTCTAAAGAAATACACGAATACCCTTGAATCTACGTTCGGTCGTAGTGACTGGTTTATTAGGGTCAACACCCTCATAACAACCCGTACCCATGTGGGTATCGATATAGGGAAATTTAGTTGCCGTATATGTGTCATAAGCCTTTTCGAAATCAATTTCTTCCTTAGTTAGAAAAAGACGCACAAATTGGGTTTTGTAATCATTCTCATTGTCAAGGTAGATGAGCACGCTTGATCTACCATCCTTGGCGGCCTCGACAAGGATGCCTTCAACTTGCTTGGCAATATTTTCATAGGTTAAAGCAGCTTGTTTTTCTGCCGCCAATCTTTCTTTTAAAGATGTCATAACCGTTCCTCTAAATGTTCTATTTTCGCCAAAACGGCGAATCTTTTAGATTATAGCATTTTTAAGTAGAATTGTCAAGTTTTTGAAAAAAGAAAAACAAAAAACCGCCCAATTTTGAGCGATTTTTGAAAAAGTATCAAATTAAGCAAGTTTTACGCCAGCTTTTTTTGCAGCAGCGGCAAGAGAAGCTTTTCGGCGAGCAGCTGTATTTTTCTTGATAAGACCTTTTTTAACAGCTTTGTCTAATTCGCTTTGTGCTTTTGAAAGGCTTTTTGCGCTTGGTTCAGCAACAAAAGCTTTAACTGCACCTTTGATATCTTTTTTAATTCCAACGTTGCGTTCGCGTCGTTTTGCGGTTTGTCGCATTCGCTTTACAGCAGATTTAATAATTGGCATTTAATTCCTTCTTTTAGGTTGTTATTTACAATTCAACATCGATTATACATTATTTCGAAAGAAAAAGCAAGTATTTCAAATAAACTGTTGACATTTCATTGCGATTATGCTAATATAGAGCTATAAATTATAAAAATAAACAATAGGATTCAATAAATGTCAAAAAATAATGCTCAAGAGCAGATTATCGCAAAATTGAAAGAATCAGAAAGCATTTTGATTGCGGTAAATGATAACCCAAGTGTTGATGAACTTTCTTCAGCATTGGCTTTAACGCTCGCAATTAATAATTCTGGCAAGCATGCAACGGCGGTTTCAAGCGGAAAAATGCCCGACGCGCTAGCTTTTTTGCGCCCAGAAAAAACTTTCGAAAATTCGGTAGATTCTTTACGCGATTTTATTATTGCTTTAAATAAAGAAAAAGCTGATCATCTTCGTTATAAGCTTGTTGGCGATCATGTTAAAATTTTCATCACGCCGTATCGTTCAGTAATTTCAGAAAAAGACCTCGAATTTGAACAGGGTGATTTTAACATTGATTTTGTGCTAGCTTTAAATGTTGAAAGTCAAGATCGACTCGATGGCGCTTTGGCGGCGCACGGGCGAATTTTTCATGATGCTTCAGTTGGAATTTTAACTGTTGGCGAAAATCAAACGAATCTTAACGGAACTCACTGGCACGCCGAAAACGCCAGTTCTTTGAGCGAAATTTCTGTTCAAATTATTGAATCCCTTGGAAAGAAAAATCTTACTCAACCAGTCGCAACTGCTCTTTTGACTGGAATTGTTGCTGAAACTGATCGCTTTTCGAATGCAAAAGCTACAGCTGAAGCTATGAGTCTTGCAGCAAAACTTATTTCATCTGGCGCTGACCAGCAACTTGTGGTTTCAAAAATCCGTGAAGCTGAAGAAAAAGCGGGCGAATTTGCCGTTCAGAAAAATGCTAAAATGGAAGAAGCTTTGGAAGAAATTTCGAACGAAAAAGAAAAATCGAGTGAAAAATCTTCTTCAAAGAAAGAGCAAAAGCGTAACGGTGCATTTGTGATTTCACATGAAGAAGCCAAAAATGAAGCAGAAAAAGCTAATCTTGAAAATTCACAAAATCAAGCCGAAGACGAACTTGAAGAATCTTTAAATGAACTAAAAAATATTAATAAACCAGAAAATGCTTTTGCTGAACTTGAAGAAGTTGAAGCTCCTGAGCATAATCAAGAACTTGCGCAAGAAAATTCGAACGAAGATATTTTCGAAAATCCAAGCGAAAATCTTGAAAATACACAAGCTCAAAATGAAAATTTAGTTGAAGAAAATTCGGTACAAAATATATCGGAAAGCCAAGAAGCTTTGGCTGAACAAAATATTTCAATCCCAACTCTCGAAAACACTCAACCAAAAACTTTCGAAACTATTGAACCTCAAACTACTCAACCAGAAGTTGCGCCAGCTTTCGAACAACAAAATCCAGCTGAAACTCCTGCTCCTTCAGAATTTAATCAGCCTGAAAATATGCAAGGCTTGGTTGAAGCGCCAGTTCAAAATTATGCGCCAGAAATTCCAGCACCAAGTGTGCCTTTCGAAAATCCAAATGCATTTATTGCGGAAACTCCAGTTCAGGAGCAAGTTTTTGAGCCGGCTCGCCAAGTTGATATTTCAGTCCCAACTCCCGAAAGCACTCAACCGCAAACTTTCGAAACTATTGAACCTCAAACTACTCAACCAGAAGTTGCACCAGCTCTCGAACAACAGAATCCAGCTGAAACTCCTGCCGCTCAAGAGATTCAAGCTCAAAATGTTCAGCCAGCGCAAAATCAGGGCGATGAATATTATCACCCAGCCGAAAATGCTCAAATTGCAAGTGGTTTGATGGGCGCTCAGCCTTATGAGCCAAGTGGAATTTCTCGTGGAGAAAACTCTGCAGCAACTTCAAATCCACAAAATAATGATTATGTTTTAAGCCATGGTAAAGTTCAAAATGCGATTTATGAAGAGCCACAGGCGAATGAGAATTTTATTCCTGAAACTCAGCCTTACGCTCAAGCTACACCAATCCAGCCACTTTCAAATTTTGAATCAAGTAATCCGATTTCGAATGAACAATATGCGCAGACTTTGCCACAAAATAATTTTGAAAGTCAGCAAACTTACTCGACTGAAAATCCTGCGCAAAATTCGAATGATTTTGCAATGCCAATACCACCAGCTATGCCAGATTTTAGCTCAATGCCAATGCCGCCAGAAGTTCCAGCTTTTGATTTTATTCCAAATCCAGCGGAGCAACCTGCAATGGGCACTGAAAGTAGCAAAAATAAAGTGATGACCGACCAAATTTACCCTAATGATCCTTCACAATTCAGAATTCCAGGAATGTAAAATGGTATTTTTCGAAAATGAAAGTGGGCGAATCTTAATTGATAAGCCCGCTGGAATTACCAGCTTTGGCGTGGTTGCTAGAATCCGCCGCGTTCTTAAAGATGAATTTGGTAAAAAAGTTAAGGTTGGCCACACTGGCACGCTCGATCCTTTTGCGACTGGGCTTTTAGTTTTGCTTTACGGCAAGGAAACTAAAAATGCAATGAGCCTTACCAAGTTTGATAAAGTTTACGAGGCGGAATTTACGCTTGGGCAAATTTCCAGCACAGGCGATCCTGAAGGCGAGATTTCGAAATGTGAGAATTTTGAAATTCCAACTTTTGAACAGATTGAAAAAGAAATTAAAACTAACTTTTTAGGCAAAATTGAACAAACTCCACCAGCTTTTAGTGCAATCAAAATTGACGGTAAGCGTGCTTATGATTTGGCGCGAAAGGGTGAGGATTTTGAAATTCCTAAACGCACGGTTGAAATTTTTAACTTCGAAATTTTAAGTTATGATTTTCCAAAACTAAAAGTTCGCACACATGTTTCAAGTGGAACTTACATTCGTTCGCTGGCAGAAGATTTAGGTAAGAATTTGGGTTGTGGTGCGTTTTGTTCGCAACTTCGGCGCACAAAAATTGCTGATTTCAACATTTCGAAAGCTAAAAAGCTTGAAGATTTTGGAATTTTAGATTAGTTTTTTTGCTTATCCTACCAAAAAATGATATAATTTAAATAATGAAAAACGCAAAAATTCTTTGGATTGATTTAGAAATGACTGGTCTTGAACCTGAACAAGACCGAATTTTAGAAGTTGCCGCGATTGCAACAGATTGGGATTTTAATGAAATTGCCACTTTCGAAAGTGCCGTAAAAGTTGAAAATGAAATTCTTGAAAGCCGAATGGTTGGTGATTTTTGGGATACTTTTAGCGAAACGCGTGATGCTTTAAAATTGCAAAATTCTTGCGCTACAAAAAATTCACAAGAAGTGGAAGCGGATTTAATTAAATTTATAGAAGAAAATTTTGCCGAAGAAATTTCGAAAGGAGAGAAAATTCTTTTGGGCGGAAATTCAATTCACCAAGATCGCCGGTTTATTCGTGCGGAATGGAAAAAACTTGAAAAAATATTGCATTATCGAATGCTAGATGTTTCAGCGTGGAAAGTTGTGATGAGCGCCAAATTTAAACGGGTGTTTGCTAAGCCCGAAAACCATCGTGCGCTGGACGATATTCACGGTTCGATTGAAGAGTTGAAATTTTATTTAAAAAAGGTGAAAAAGTAATGGATCAGAGTGAAATTAAAGATTTTTTGCTGAATTTTGACGCGGCAGAAGTTCGAAAAGATGAAGAAAATAAACTTGAAATTTTTGAAGTTAATTTTGATAAATTAGAAAAAATTTGGCAAGAAAAAATGGCTGGTGAGCTTGGCGATTTTGAGCGTGAAACTGGTGAAAAGATTCTTTCGAAAATTGCAGAAAGTGAAGAGCCTAAAGCGATTTTCGCGATTATTTACGATGGTTCAAAACCTTTAAAAGTTGAAATGAAAACGGGCGCGCAGCTTGCTCGAATTTTGCGTGAAAAAGAAAGTGTAGTGCCTTCAAAGTTGATGAGCGAGCGTGAGTGGAATTTGATTATTGGTCAAGGGCAAGTTCCGGCTGAAGAATTGCGAGATTTGTTTCGCTTGAGTTATCGCTTGGTTTGCGAGTAAAATATATTTTGTAGTTTCTCTTTAGATAGAAAATAACCTTGCAAATATGACTTGATATTCAGTAGCCTAAAAGCAATCTGAGTTCGTGTGCCTTATAACAACCGTAAAAAGCTAAGACTGATTTTGTTTTAGCTTTTAAATTATCTTATTTTATTATCATTTTTCTTCTTTTCGTATTCATATAGACTGTCATTATATTTTCCTGATATAAATCTAAAGATGCTACCAAAAATAAAATTCAATAAATCTCTAAATTTTTCAAATTTCAAAGAAGTAAACAATTATGAAAATTATAACTATTCTAAGAAAAAATCCATTATTATCTTCCATCCGAACTTTACGCTATTCAATGAGTAATTCTTTAACTTCATCTTCTTTCTATAGTGAATAGCAAAAGCATAAACTAAATCTACTTCAAAAATTTGCAAAGATCTGATAAAATATAAACTGAGCAATAGCAATGAAATTATTGTCGCTAAGGAAGGAACTGCTGTAAACTTTCTACTACACAAATCAATAGAAATTCTATTTCAAAAGATTGGCTAAGATATACTAACAAGTAATAATGAAAGGTTAAAATGCCCCGAAATATCGAAATAAAGGCTAAAATCAAAGATTATCAACAAACAAAAAAGATATTTGCAAAAATAACTCAAGATAAACCTGTAAAATTAAATCAGCGTGATATTTTTTATAATCTTAAATCTTATAGGCTAAAAATGCGAACGATAAATAACGATAGTCACGAATTGATATTTTATAGTCGCCCTAATTCTGCTGATATGAAACTTTCGAAATATAAACGCTTTAATATAAAACACCCTAAACTTGTTGATAAAATTCTTTCAGTATTTCTTGGTAGAGCTGGTGAAGTTAAAAAGGTTCGGCAGCTATTTCTGAAAGATAATATTAGATTTCACTTAGATAGGGTTGAAAACTTAGGTGATTTTATCGAGTTAGAATATGTAATTCCTGAAAAAGAATCAATACAAACTGCAAAGAAAAATGTTAAACTTATAACAGAACAGTTAAATATAAAGAAAAAAGATTACATTGATGTTGCGTATATGGATTTAATAAATCGAAAAAATAAAAAATAAACAGCACCGTTCAGAATGGTGCTAAATAGGAAAGAACCTAAACAATAGAATAACAAAGCATTTATATGAAACTACAAGTCTCTGCCTCATCGCCTTGAGTTATACTTGCAGTTTTATTGTTGCCTTCTACTGAATAACTTTCACATTACAAAGTAAAAGTTTTATTTTGTCTATAATTTTCTGAAAATAAGCATGACATTTAGTAATCTAATAAAATCTGAGTTCACATATCTTATAAAGCAATAACTGATTGATAAGGTTGTGATTCATAAACCAACTGGTACGAAACGTAATCGTATTATTCAGATTGACATTTACTATAATTTCATCGGAAAACTAAACAACGAAAAAAAGCGAGCCAAACGACTTGGCTCGCTAATATTAGCCCATTTAACTAAACTGCTGGGTGTCAGGTCAGCCAAGAAGCGAGGGTTTTTCTTTGCGAAAAAAACTTTTTTGTGATATAATCATAAGTAATATGAAACCGAATGAAGATTGGAATCAGGGCGGCCAAAATCAAAATTTTGGTGCACCAAATAATTATCCTCAAAATCCTTATCCACCACAACAAAATTACGGTGGTTTTTCGAATAATTTTGCTCAAAATGGTCAATTCCCAAATGAGCAATTTTCGAATGGCCAAAATCCACAGCAACAATTTGGCGGCCAAAATCAAAATTTTGGTGCACAACAGAATTTTCCGCAATATCCAAATAATTACCAAAATCAACAACAATTTCCAGTCCAGCCAAATCAACCTGTTCAAAATCCGCAAGTTGCTCCAAATTTAATGCCAGATCAAAATTATTCGCAAGATGCTACAACTGAAAACCCTTACACAGTTGAATATCTCAATAAGATTGCACCCAAAAAAGCCGCTCCGTTTTGGACTAAAGGCAAAATTCTAGGTGCTTCAGCATTATTAATCTCGCTATTTTTCTCGATTTTTATTATTGTAACTAGCAATAAGGGCGACGATAATGCTCAAGCGGTGATTCGTGCTTATTATAATATTTCGAAATTAAAGGAAACTACAAAATCTTTTCAAAATAAGATTAAAAGTTCAGATTTAGCGGCCGTGAATGCAGGAATTAATACTTCACTTAGTTCAAATGAGCAAGATTTGAAAGAATTTATGAAGAGCCGAAAGATTGAAGTTCCTCGTGGAGATTCAAAAAAGAATTCGCAAGCAATAAAGCAAACTGATGCGATTTTTGATAAACTTAGCGCAACGCTTGATGACGCTTTCTTGAACGCTACGATTGATGAAGTTTATTCCCGTGAGATGGCATATCAGTTAGTTCGTGTAAAAGATTTAATTGTACGACGCAAAAAAGCTTTGCCTTCTTCGCAAAAATCAGTGTATGAAAAAATTGAAAAAAATCTTACAGAATCTTCAAAACAGCTTGAAAACTACCACAAAGCAAAATAATTTTCTGAAATTGCAGCCCATTTTTTGATTGATGAGGGCTGCTTTTTATGTTAAAATATAGACATGAATGATGCCAGAGATGAAATTAAAGCAAGAATAAGCATTGAAGATTTGGCTGGCGAATATCTTGAGCTCAAGCGAACTGGGCGTAATTTTAAAGCACTTAGCCCCTGGACAAATGAGCGAACTCCAAGTTTTATAATTAGCCCCGATAAACAAATCTGGCACGATTTTTCATCTGGAAAAGGCGGTGATATCTTTGGTTTTATTATGGAAGTTGAAGGAATGAATTTCCGCGAGGCCTTAGAATTTCTGGCGCGAAAAGCTGGTGTTGAAATTGAAACTTTTGATTCGAAGCGTTCAAGAGAAATTTCTGAAAAAAAAGAACGACTTCGAAAAATTTTGCAAATTAGTGCAAA
>CALIMO010000052.1 GCA_938045655.1 uncultured bacterium | reverse complement strand
ATCAGTGAAAAAATATGACACTTTTCGAAATACGCACTGCCCCATTTCGAAAAATGGTTGCCAATAAATTAAGCAGCAACTGGCGCTGAAGCTGGAGCAAAGAATGCTGCAACTTTAGCTGCAAAGTTTTTTGCATTTATTTAATACTTTACGCAGTAAACGACTTGCAATCCAAACTGTTAAATTCCTCTTGTCTAAAGCTAATTCAGCCCCAACATATTTACATTATATCATAAAATTGAGATTTTTAAATGCTTATGATAAAATTATTACATTATGGTGAGTAAAGTTATATCAGCCGCACCAATTGGCTATGAAGCAGAGATTATTGAGGTGGAAGGAGATTCTTCGAAAGGATTACCAAGCCTACAAATTGTTGGAATGGGAAATAAAGCAATTGATGAAGCAAAAGAGCGAGTTCGAAGCGCAATCAAAAACTCAATGTTAGATTTCCCTGCTAAGAAAATTATCATCAATTTAGCACCTGCAGAAATCCCAAAAGACGGAACTTTTTTCGACCTACCTATTGCAATTTCGATTTTAACACTCTCAAATCAGCTAAAGCAGCACGAATTAAAATCCCGCGCATTTGTTGGCGAGTTATCATTGAATGGAGATCTTAGACCAATTAAAGGTATTATCAATATTGTCGAAAAACTTCGAAGCCACGGAATTAAAGAAATTTTCTTACCTATTGAAAATTTAGAAACAAGCTCAATAATAGACGGCGTAAAATTAATTGGCGCAAGAAATCTTAAAGAGATTTTTCTTCATCTTAAAAATGAAAAAATAATAAAAAATGAAGAAAATATTAACACTTTTAAAGATAATAACGATAGCATTATTCTCGATGATATTATCAGTCAAGAACAAGCAAAAAGAGCTCTAACTATTGCAATAGCTGGAAGGCACAATATACTGCTAACTGGCCCTCCAGGAACAGGAAAAACAATGCTTGCCCAAGCCGCCTTAAATCTACTGCCACCACTTTCGAAAAGTGAGTTATTAGAAGTTTTAAAAATTCACGGTTTAGTTGATGAAATTAGCTCAAATATTTCGAGGCCTTTTCGCACGCCACATCATACAGCAAGTAAAGTTTCCATAATTGGAGGTGGCTCGAAAGCTTTACCTGGCGAGATTAGCCTAGCGCACAACGGTGTTCTATTTTTAGATGAAATGCCAGAATTCCCCAAATCTATACTCGAAAGCTTACGACAACCGTTAGAAGATAGAAAAATAACCATAACTCGCACAAATCGAAAAAGCTCTTATCCTGCAAATTTTATGCTTATTGCAACAATGAATCCCTGCCCTTGCGGTTTTTATGGAGACGCAACAAAGGAGTGCACTTGTTCATCCACACAAATTCTTAATTACCAAAGAAAGCTTTCTGGACCATTAATGGATAGAATTGATATGGTTGTTAATGTTGATAGAATACATAACAAAAATCTTCTTTCAAAGAATAACAACAAAAATTCTGAACATGCTAATGCTAAAAAACAGATAGAGATGTCGTTAGAATTACAGCATAAGCGTTATAATTGCAGTAATTTATACAACAGTATGGTTAAAACTAATGATGTAAAAAATAGATTTAATATTTCGAAAGAAGCTGAAGATCTATTAAATTTAGCAACATCAAAGCTTGACCTATCCGCTCGAGCATTTCTAAAGATACTTAAAGTTTCACGCACAATTGCAGACCTTGATTTATCAAAAGATATCAAAGTAAATCACATTAGCGAGGCTTTACAATATCGTCATAAAAATGAAAATTAAGTAAAATACTTGATTTATTTTAAAAAATTTGATAAAATAATATGCGAGTAAATTGCTGAAAAATAGCAATTCGAAAGGAAGGAAAATTATTAGCAAAAAAATTCGAATAAACGAAGAAATTCGCGCTCGCGAAGTTCGCGTTATCGGTCAAAGTGGCGAACAACTTGGAATTATGAGTTCGAAAGATGCTTTTAATCTTGCTCAAGAAGCAGGACTAGATCTTGTAGAAATCTCACCAAACGCTGAACCGCCTGTTGTTAAAATTATTGATTGGGGTAAATTCCAATATCAAAAAATGAAAGAACAACAGAAGAATAAGCGTAAAGCTAAACAAGTTGAACTTAAACAAATGCGCTTTGGGCTAAAAATTGGTTCTGGAGACCTAGATATAAAACTTCGAAAAGTTAAAAAATTCTTGTCTGCAGGAAATAAAGTTAAAATTCAAATCGTTTTCAAGGGTCGAGAAATGGCTCATAAAGAAATTGGATTTGAAATGGCTAATAAAATTATTTCCCTCCTTGAAGAAGAAGCTATAGTCGAGCAAAAACCTCAGATGGCTGGCCGCAATCTGAGTTTGGTAGTAAGGAGTAAATAATGCCTAAATTAAAAACACATAAGGGCACAGCAAAGCGAATGAAGCTTACTGGAAGCGGCAAAGTAGTACGCCGTCGAGCCTTTAAGAATCACATGCTTTCCAAGAAAAGCAAAAGTCGAAAACGACGAATTAACACCACTGCAACCGTAGAAGGAGCAATGGCTAAAAATATTAAACGAGCATTGGGAGTAAAATAATATGCGAGTAAAACGAGGTGTAGAAGCACGAGCAAAGCATAAGAAAATCCTAAAAGCAGCTAAAGGTATGCAACATGCGCGAACACGCTCATACCGATTAGCTAAACAAGGCGTAATCCGTTCGTTACAATACGCATATCGTGACCGCCGAAATCGCAAACGAGACCTTCGAGCCCTATGGATTACTCGAATCAATATAGCAGCGCGTGAAAATGGAATCACTTACGGAAAACTTATTGCTGGCTTGAAAGCTAAAAATATTGAGCTTGACCGAAAAGTTCTTGCAGAATTAGCAGTTAGCGAACCAAAAGCTTTTGCAAAAATTGTTGAATTAGTAAAATAATTCTTCAATAAAAACTAAAAATCACACTTTCGAAAGAGGTGTGATTTTTAGTTTAATTAAAAGCTTGTCTGTAAGCCGGGTTCTGTCATGGATAGTCATCTATCTAGTTTAAGAATTACTCCTTAAATCAAGCGGTTATCGAATTATGGCGAGCAACCATTTTTTATAATTCTCCTTGCAGCAGACAGGGTTTACCTCTTACTTCGCGTCACCGCGAGCAACTGTGAGCTCTTACCTCACTCCTTTCACCCTTACCTTTTCAGGCGGTATCGTTTCTGTGGCACTTTCCCTAAGGTTTCCCTCGGTTGTCGTTAACAACTGCCTTGCTCTATGCTGCCCGGACTTTCCTCTAATTTTAAATTAGCGACCATCTAACAAGCTATCTTCTATTATATCAAATTTCAACAAATATAAAAAGCCCCACCAACTTTGATATTTTCCCCGCATAAAATTATACGGTGGATACCTCCTCAACCTACTACCACGATAGTAGATCATCGTTTGGAGTTCCTTTATAAATGATTATTCAGGAAAAATCATTCGCCAGCAGGGCTTACTTTAATTATA
>CALIMO010000051.1 GCA_938045655.1 uncultured bacterium | reverse complement strand
TCGTTCAAATGGTCAAGATATACAACTTGAGCTGGTTTTCGTAAAGACTTGAATCCGCGAGCTTTTGGAGTTGCTTGAACAAGTGGGTTTTGACCACCTTGGAAAGTTGCACGAAGTTTCTTTCCTGTTCGAGCTCCTTGACCTTTAGTACCACGACCAGCAGTTTTACCACGACCGGCTGAAATACCGCGACCAACACGAATTTTATCTTTATTTGCAGAAACTTGGAGTTCATTGTATTTCATTACTTAGTCTCCTTTTTAGCTTTTGGTGCATTTAACCATTGTTCTTTAGGAACAAGGCTCTTCAAAGCATCTATAGTTGCGTAAGCAATATTAACTTTATTTGTTGAACCAAGTGATTTCGAAAGCATATTTCGAATTCCTGTTACACCAATAATTTGTCGAACAACACCACCAGCGATAATACCAGTACCAGGAGCTGCAGGCTTCAAAAGAACGTGAGCGCCAGTTACTTTTTTCTCAGCTTCGTGTGGAATTGTGTCGCCTTCAAGCGCAATTTCAATCATATTTTTCTTTGCAACATTTGTTGCTTTAGCGATAGCCGCAGTCACATCTTGACCTTTAGCTACACCAACACCAACTTTATTTTTGCGGTCGCCCACAACAACAAGGACTTTAAAGCGGAAGCGTCGTCCGCCTTTAACAACACGAGAAACACGATCAATGTTAATTACTAATTCTTCGAATTGTTTTTCTTCGCGTTCTTGGCGTCGATTATTATTTCGGCGGTCATTTTTTCGACCATTTCGACCGTTGTTTCGGTCGTTATTTCGGCGTGGAGCCTGAGTTTTTTGAGCTTCAGCCATATTTAGAACTCCAATCCTTCCTTACGAGCAGCATCTGCCAATGCGTGCAAGCGACCTGCATATTGGCGACCATTTCGGTCAAATACTACTGTATTAATTTTAGCTTTTTTAGCTTTTTTAGCGATTTCTGCACCAATTTTAGCAGCAAGTTCAGTTTTTGTTCCTTTAGCTTTTGAGCCAACAGTTGTTGCTGAAACAAGAGTTTTTTGTGCAACATCGTCAATAATTTGAGCTGAAACATGCAAATTACTAATAGTTACAGTTAATCGTGGGCGTTCAGCAGTTCCAGAAATTTTTGCTCGAACGCGACCTTTTCGCAAAGCTAAGTTTTGTTTCTTAAGTGCTAATGCTTTAGACATTATTTACCTGCCTTTCCTGCTTTTCGCAAGATAACTTCATCAACATATTTGATACCTTTACCTTTATATGGTTCAGGTTTCTTCAATGCGCGGATTTCTGCCGCAGCTTGACCGACAGCCTGCTTGTCAATTCCTGCAACTGTAATAACCATTTTATCGTTAGAAAGAGTAATTCCTTCTTTTGCTTTATAGATTACAGGGTGTGAGAATCCAAGCTGCATTTCAAGCTCTTGTGGATTGTTAGTTTGAACACGGAAACCAACTCCGTTAACTTCTAATTTCTTTTCGAAGCCTTTTGTAACACCAATAACGGCATTATTCAAAAGAGCTCGTTGCAAGCCGTGTTGTGCTCGCGCTACTCGTTCGTCATTTTTTCGAACAACCTTCAAAGTTGTGCCGTCAAGTTCGACAGTTACATCTGACAAATGAGGCACAGTTAGTTCGCCTTTAGCGCCTTTAACTGAAATCTCGTTCTCGTCAATCGTGATTGTCACACCAGCCGGAACCTCAATAGGTAGTTTTCCGATTCGACTCATTGAACTTTTCCTTTCATTTAAAGAGTGTTTGTTTGCTTCGTGCTGGTCATTTCTTTTGAAATGAGGCGCAAAATCTCCCAAATTTCACTCGCATTTAATATTAACCTTGTAATTTTATCATAATTATTCTTATTTTTCAAGCTTTTTCAGCCTTTTTGTTTAAAATATATTTCAAAATAAGTTTTTCATAAATTTTATATTGGTTTAAATAATAAAATAATAGTTACATTTTAAGCTTTAAGATTCGTATAAAAGTTTTAAAAATTGACTCTTTCGAACGGTCTTCTTTCTCAATTTCGTTAATCATTTCAAGCTCATCAGAAATTATTCCATCAATCGGCTCCTGTAGATATTTTGAAATTTCACTTCTTGTATTTAGTGTCCAAACAAAAATTTTTCGATGTTTTTTATGAGCTTTTAAAGCCAAATGTCGCCGATACGAGAAATCTTCAATTACATAAAAATCAATTTTAGAATCATCAAAATCCCCAAATTGCAAAGGAATTACAAAACCAGTTTCAATCTCCGGTGCGATTTTTTCAATCTTTCGCATTAAATTTAAATCAAGCGACATCGTTTTAAATTTTCTCTCCACGCCAAGTTTTCGAAATTCATTCACAAACATTTCAGCAAAATTTTCTGGCTCATCACCACTAGGTTTTAATTCAACCAAAAGCTTAATTTTCAATTTCTCTGCTTTTTTTACATATTCCTCAAAAGTTGGAATTTTACTTTCAAAACCATTTTCAGAAATAGTTAATTTTCTAATTTCATTTAAATCTAAATCTCGAACGCGCGCGTCTCGACCTGTCAATCGACGCAAATTATAATCATGGATAACCACGAAATGATTATCTCGCGTTAACTGAATGTCCATTTCCGCATAATCTGCACCTTTTTTCTTGGCTGATTCAAGCGCTTCAAGCGAATTTTCAACCCCACCGTGAACATCACCACGGTGCGCAATTTTAAAAATTTTTGTATCGATCTTACTGTAATAAATCTGAATTCCATTAATAGCTGTTGAGCCAACTAAAAATAAAATCATCGAAAGCATAAGAACACTTG
>CALIMO010000050.1 GCA_938045655.1 uncultured bacterium | reverse complement strand
AACTACAGTTTTGCGAGGCTTGAAGGCTTCAATTTTGGACGAAGAAGTAAAGCTTGGTAAGCGTGAAGAAGGCTTAAATGATACTGAAATTGAAACTCTGGTTGCGCGAGAAGTAAAAAAACGCAAAGAAGCTGCGAATTTACTAGATGCCGAACGGGCTGAAAATGAATTAAAAGAAGCTGAAATTCTTTCGAAATATTTGCCAGAAATGGTGAGCGAGGAAGAGATTCGTGCAGATGTGAAAGCTGAAATTTCAGCAATGGGTGAAGTTTCGATTAAACAAATGGGTGCAATTATCGGTAAAATGAAAGCAAAATTTGGTAATTCTGCTGATGGTGCGGTTCTGGCAAGAATCGTGAAAGAGGAACTTTCGTAAGTAATTATTGCGGTCATAACGTGGTTTCATTTTTATGATAGTGTTATAAAATAGAGGTTTAACTTCTTAAAATACCAGCTCTACGATAGAATAATTAAAAATATTGCTTAATTTAGCCAAGATTTCTAACTTTTAAATTTTTATGCTATAATATAAAGGTGTATAATTTTAAAAAACAAAAGGAATTTAATGATTGTATTTTTTGGTCCAGCGGGTGCTGGTAAAAGTGTTCAAGGTAATCTGTTAGCAGCACGAAACGATTGGCGCTGGCTTGGCGCTGGTCAGCTTTTGCGTGATAGCAAAGATCCTGAACTTCTTACACGAATGAGCACGGGAAAACTAGTCGACCCAGAAATTGTTAATCGCGTTATGGGTGAAGCTCTTAATCGTGCAAATAGTAAAAATGTTAAACAAGTTATTCTTGATGGCTATCCACGCCAGCTTGCTCAGGCGAAATGGCTAATTGAAAATAAGCAAAATCATGGCCGAAATGTTGATTTGGTAATTGTTCTGGAAGTTCCACGAAGTGAATTAATGCGTCGGCTTGAAATTCGTGGTCGACTTGATGATACGCCAGAAGTTATTGATGAACGACTTCGAATTTATCGCCAAGAAATGTATCCAGTTTTAAATTATTTTAATGAAAATGGTGTAAGAATTGCTCATATCGATGGAACTGGTACGGTTGGCCAAGTCCATGATCGTATTATGGAGGAAATTGAATCGTGCGGAATTTAATTACTGGCAATAAAACTGAAGCGCAGATTCAGGCAATGCGTGAGGGTGGAAAAATCCTCGCGCGAATTTTGCGTGAACTTACGGAATTTTCGAAAGTTGGTACTACTGGCCTTGAGGTTGATGAATTTGCTCGTAAGAAAATTAAACAATATGGCGCAAAATCTGCATATTTAACGCCAGAGGTAAATTTTCCTGGTGTAGTTTGCATTTCAGTGAATGATTGTGTTGTTCACGGCGCACCAAATGATATCCCTTTCGAAAAGGGTGATGTGGTAAAATTTGACATGGTAATTGAGTTTAAGGGAATGATGACTGATTCTGCCACAACAACCGTGATTGGTGAAGAGCCAAAAGGAGCAGTTAAGCATCTCTTGAATGATACTAAAAAAGCACTTTCAGCTGGAATCGCTGTTGTTAAGCCTGGCGTGAAAACTGGCGATATTGGTGCGGCAGTTGAAAAATCGCTAAAAAAATCAAAACTTGGTAATGTTCGAGAATTAGTTGGTCATGGTGTCGGCTTAAAAATGCATATGGCGCCAGAAGTTCCAAATTATGGCAAAGCTGGTACAGGTGTAGCTTTTCAAGAGGGTGACACTTTTTGCATTGAGCCAATGACTTCACTAGGTAAGGGCGATGTAATTTTCAATGGAACAGATAGTGAATGGGATGTTTTAATGAGAGACGGTTCACTTTCAGCACATTTTGAACACACCATTTTGGTTACAAAAGATGGAGCAGAAATTCTTACTTTAGAATAAAATTTCGGAAAATGGGAGGGAGAGGCAAATTTTCGAAAGAGAAAAATGCTTGCAAACAAGTGCACGCTCATTTTGGAACGGCACATAATCATGAAAAATCGAGTAATCTTCCACTGGCAATTGGTTTAAATTTGGGCTTTTCGATTGCGGAGTTTTTCTTTGGCACACTTTTTAGTTCGGCGGCGATTTCGGCTGATGCTGTTCACGATTTGGGCGATGCGATCCTACTTATGATTACATTGATTTTAAATAAACTAAGCAAGAAAAAACCAACTTCCGCAATGAGCTATGGTTATAAACGTTTTGCAGCGCTCGGAGCTCTTTTAAATGCTGGTGTGATTTTATGGCTTTCATACACAATGGCGATTTCTGTATATTATGAATTTACTTTTCCGCATGTTCATCCATATGTGAATGTTCCAGGTTTAATGATTGTTTCAATTGTGGGGATTTTAGTAAATTTGTTTGCCACAACGCGCTTATATGGTTCGAAAAATATTCTTGACCGAACAGTTTCGCTTCACTTAATTGAAGATCTACTTGGTTGGATTTTAACATTCGTCACCTCTGTTTTAATTTCATTTTCAGGACTTCACATACTCGATCGTGTGGCAAGTTTATGTATTTTATTATTTATTTCTTGGGGAGCAATTTCGAACGCTTGGGGAGTTTTGAAAATCTTAACTCAACGTGCACCAAGTACAAAAAAATTAAACAAAATCAAAAAGCAAATTTTAGCGGTTGAAGGTGTTTTGAAAATTGAAAATATTCATTTTTGGAGCCTTGACGGAGCGGAGCATATTTTTACAGCAAGAATTTTTGTGAGCGACATTTCAAGAGCTACTGAGATTCGTAAAAAAATTTCCCATTTTTTACCAGATTTTCAGATTGTAGATTCAACAATTGAGATTTTAGAAAAATAATCAAAAAAGTGCTTGCAATTTTGAAAAGGCTCGTGTATAATTGTTAATATACTTGGTTGTGCCACCTTAGCTCAGCTGGTTAGAGCAGCTGTTTTGTAAACAGCAGGCCTTCGGTTCGAATCCGAAAGGTGGCTCCAAGTATTTTTTAATACAAGAGTTGAATGCTGGGATAGTGAAGCGGTCAAACACAACAGACTGTAAATCTGTCGGCAGATGCCTTCGAAAGTTCGAATCTTTCTCCCAGCACCAGAAATTATTTTTTGAAAAAACACCCATCTACTGCGAGGGTGCTTTTTTATTTTTTATATTCTGCTTCGAAATAAAAATACAAATTTTGTTGGTTTTATTATTTTTACTCTTGCTAAAAATTAGCATTAACGGTATAATAGAACTATGAATGAGAATTCTCGATATGTGGTAGGAATAGATATTGGAACAAGCAAGGTTCGTGTACTTATTGCGAACTTTGATAGAGATGGTTCGCCAAATATTTTGGGGCTTGGATCGGCTGAAAATTCTGGACTTAAAAAAGGTGTTATCACACATCCAGAAAATGTTTATCGTGCGATTGATAAAGCTCTTGCTGAAGCTGAACGCATGAGCGGCTATAAAACGGAAAGAGCAGCTGTGAGCGTTAATGGCGTGCAAATTTTGAGTACAAAAGTAGACGGAATGGTTGCAGTGAACTCGGAAAAAGGCTTGGTTAGTGATGAGGACATTGACCGAGTTGAAGATGTTGCATTGATCGGCAAAATCCCAGAAAATCGAGAAATCTTGGAGTTTATACCTTATTATTATAATGTTGATAATCAAGAAGGAATTGCCGATCCTTTCGAAATGGTTGGAACACGGCTTGAGGTTTACGGAAACGCAATCTCTGCACCAAGAATACAAGTTGAAAATGTTGAAAATATTTTGGAGCGGCTTGATATTTCTTCGAATTTATACATTCCAAGTGCGGTATCTTCAGCTCGGGCTGTACTAACTGAAAACCAAAAAGAAAATGGCGTTGTTATTGTTGATTTGGGGGCTTCAACAACCGGTGTTGTTATTTTCGAAGATGGCAATTTGCAATTCATTGAAAATATTCCGCTCGGAGGAATAAATATTACTAACGACCTTGCGATTGGGCTAAAAGTTTCTCCAGAAGTTGCTGAAGAAATTAAAATTAAGCACGGTTTTGCCTTCGAAAGAGAAGACAATAGTGATATTGTTGTAAAACATGGTCGCGAACATTA
>CALIMO010000049.1 GCA_938045655.1 uncultured bacterium | reverse complement strand
AACTGATTTAAACTCACTTGAAATTAAAGGCCGTTCACCAAAAACTGGTTATTCTCGCGAGCAATTTGGTAAAGGCTGGGCAAAAGATTCTAGCGGTTGCGATACACGAAATCGTATTTTAAAACGTGATTTAATAAATGTTGTAGAAAATTCAGACTGCAAAATTTTAAGCGGAACTCTAAAAGACCCTTACACTGGTAAAGAAATTAATTTCTCACGCAAGCAAAATGCTTCTGCTGTTCAAATCGACCATGTCGTTGCACTTTCTGACGCTTGGCAAAAGGGCGCCCAACAGTTTTCGAAAGAAAAACGAATTGAATTTGCGAATGATCCACTAAATCTTTTAGCTTCAGATGGCCCAGCTAATCAGCAAAAAGGTGATTCTGATGCAGCCTCTTGGCTTCCCTCAAATAAAGATTTTCGCTGTGAATATATTTCTCGTCAAGTTTTAATCAAGAAAAAATACTCAATTTGGGTAACTGCCTCTGAAAAATCAGCAATGCAAAATATTTTGCAAAATTGCTAATCATTAATTTCAAACCAATCAAACTTTTTAAAATTCTCACCCTCAACTATTGCCGCAGCAAGCCGCATCTCGCTATTTTTTATATTATTTTTATAAGCAAAAAATTCTGCCGCGAACCTCATTTGATTAATCTTATTCTTTGAAATTGCAGCCTCTCCACCGCCAAAATCATTATTTTTTCGAAATTTAACCTCTGTAAAATAGTAATTTTCACCATATTTTGAAACAATATCAATTTCACAAAATTTTGTTCGCCAATTTCGCGCTAAAATCTCGTGCTTTTCTTGCTTTAGGAATTCCGCCACGAAATCCTCAGCCTTATCACCAAGCTCTTTTGTGGTAATTTTTTCAGCTTTATCCACCTTAAAAGTATTAACGTTCTTATTTTTAGAATTTTCTAAAAATTCCGCAATTGGTTTAAAACTTTTGCGATGAACTTTGCTTATTCCAAATTCAGATAAAGCCGCTCTATGTTTTGATGTACCATAGCCCGCGTTACTTTCAAAGCAAAAAGGCGCAAACTCAGGTTTTT
>CALIMO010000048.1 GCA_938045655.1 uncultured bacterium | reverse complement strand
AAAATCTAAAAATATCCCGATACAATCTTATTTACTTGAGTTCGAATATCTAATGAAGAATATCCATTTATAGTAAAATAATAAAGATTTCCATCGAGCATTTCAACCTCAATTCGACAAGATTTTTTCTGCCAATTTTTTGGGCGGCCAAAAGCTAACATTCCTAAAAATAGAATTCGAAAAATTCCCGGCTGATAAACTTCGTCAGCGGTATCAATAAAATTGATCTCTTCAATTTCATTCGGTTTTAGACAGATCTCAAGCGGGCGAGATAGAGCAAAATCTTCATAGAACTCTACCCCACTAGCTGAAAAAATCAAACTACCAGCGATATTTTTATCGCCGTTAAAATTAGCTTGAAATTCAAATTTTTCTTCCACTTATAACCTTTCACGAATCAATTTTTGCGCCAAAGCTGGATTCGCCTTACCTTGTGACTTTTTCATAATCTGACCAACCAAAAAGCCAATCGCCTTATCGTTGCCACTTCGAATATCCTCAATCGCTTTACGTGAAGCCGTATCACTCATTACTTCATCAACGATTTTTGCAATTTCACCTTCATCAGAGACTTGGAGAAGATTCATATTCTCAGCGATTTTTTCTGGCATAAACTCTAGATTTTCATCTTTAAGCATTGCCAAGAAAATTTGATGGCCGCCATTTGAGCTAACTTTTTTCTCATGAACCAAATGAGCGAGAAGAGTTAATCTACGAGGACCAAGATAACCTTTATAGAGTTTTTCTAGATCAAGCTCTTCGCTTGGAGTTGATGCAAACCAGTTAAAAATTCGCTTCATGTTTTCTTTATGCTCTTCAAGAGTGTAATTATCAATTCCAACTTCACTGATTAATTCTTCTTGAGAAACCGGCCAAGGACCATCACCCCAAGTCGCAAGGAGTAGTTCAGCAATTCGATAATCACTCAAAGCGTACTCAACTACAGAGCTATCAAGCCCAAAAACACTAAATTTTTCACGGAAATAATCTGGCATAATCGGAAATTGCGCCTGCATTTTCGAAATTTCTTCATCACTCAAAACAATCGGTGGAATATCTGGATCGGGCATGTATCGGTAATCTTGAGCCTCTTCTTTACTTCGTTGCGAAACTGTTTTTTGCTCGTCGTCAAGCCAACCGCGAGTCTCCTGCTTAATTTTCTCACCTTTTTCAAGCAATCTCACTTGGCGTTCAAATTCGTATTGAGCCGCTCGTTCAACACTTCTAAAACTGTTTAGATTCTTAATTTCAGTTCGCGTTCCAAGCTTTTCGTCACCAAATTTTCTCGCTGAAATATTCACATCAAAACGCATATTACCTTGATATAAATCACCATTTGTAACATCCGCAAAAACCATTCGCTTATGTAATTCTTCAGCATATGCTCGCGCCTCCTCAGCTGAATGAATATCAGGCATCGAAACAATTTCAATTAAAGGAGTTCCGGCTCGATTTAAATCAACCAAAGAATGGTCGCCAAAGTGAGTTAGCTTTCCAGCATCTTCTTCGAGATGAGCATGTTCAATTCGAACTTTTACTTCACCGCCGCTAGGAAGTGGCGCAATAATCTCTCCTTCGCCAATAATCGGCTGATAAAGTTGCGACGTTTGATAACCCTTTGGTAAATCTGGGTAAAAATAATGTTTACGATCAAATCGGCTCACATTGGCAATTTTTGCATTTAATGCCTTTCCAGCTCGCACAGCTAGGCGAACCGCCTCTTTATTTAAAACTGGCAACATTCCTGGCAAACCAAAATCAATTGGCGAAGTTGCTTCATTTGGTGATTTTTCTCGTGCGTCATTATCACTTCCACTAAAAAGCTTGGTTTTAGTTTTTAATTGAACATGACACTCAATCCCAATTGTCATTTCATATTTTTTTAAAATATCTTCCATCAAATTGCTCCTAAATCTTTCAAAGCTTGTTTAAAACTATTCATCGCTCGGCGAGTTTGGTCGAAATTAATTTTTGCGTCATTCTCATGAGCAACCACATTTCGAAGTTTGTGAGCGTGCCAAATTGAATTTGGGCTTGAAAATTTATCCTTCGAATTTTTCAGCCGCTCACCCATCGTTTGGCCAGAAATTCGAAGTTCCCGCATCGCTGTATCAACAAGTTTATCGGCATTAATTAACGCCAAGTGCCAAGTTGCAGGTTCATCTTTTTTGATTGAATTTTCTATTTTTAGCCAATCGCCCTGAAACTTTAATTTATCAAGTTGTATTTTTTCAGTTTTTGTAATTCCAATAAAGAAAAACAAAAGGCCAGCGCAAATCAAAATAGAAACCGAAAGAATTACTAAATCCATTAGTTTTTCTCCAATTCATCAGCTAAAGCTAGAATTTTTGCATCCGATTTCATCTTTCCGATAATTTGAACGCCAACAGGTAAGCCATTTTCAGTTTTACCAGCCGGAACAGAAACCGCAGGAAGCCCAGCAAGTGAAGCTGGTACATTCAAGATATCAGCTAGATACATTTTTACTGGATCATGCGCATTTTCACCAATTTTAAATGCAGGAGTTGGCGCAACTGGGCCAACCAAAAAATCAACTTCTTCGAAAAGCTTATTAAACTCATCAATTAATAAAGTTCGCGCTTTTTGAGCTTTTAGATAATATGCATCATAAAATCCACTCGAAAGCACATATGAGCCAATCATGATTCGGCGTTTATTCTCGGCTTCAAAACCTTCATCACGAGACTTGCCAAAAACCTCGCTCAAGTTTTGGGCAGATTTTGAACGCAATCCATAGCGAATTCCGTCATATCGTGCTAAGTTTGAAGAAACTTCAGCTGGAACAATAATATAATAGATAGCGAGCGAATATTTACTCATCGGTAGAGAAACATCCACAATTTCATGCCCAGCTTTTCGCATTTTCTCAATATAGTCTTCAGTTATTTTTCTGACTTCCGGGTCAACGCCTTCACTAAGGAATTCTTTAACTACTCCAATTTTTGCTTTTTTCGGAGATTGTTCTTCTTGCCAAAAATCGGGCAAAGTCATTGCATCACGCGCGTCAAGACCAGCCATAATGCACATCACGAGGTCACTTTCTTTAGCGGTTTTTGCGAAAACGCCAACTGTATCAGTTGAAGAAGCCATTGCTACTACACCAAATCGTGAAACCGTACCATAAGTTGGCTTTATACCATAGACACCGTTAAAACTTGCCGGCTGGCGAATTGAACCGCCAGTATCGGTTCCAAGTGTAAAAGGCACGATGTCAAGCGCAGTAATTACCGCCGAACCACCAGATGAGCCACCCGCAACCCGCGCTTCATCAACTGAGTTTTTAGTTACACCGAAAGCTGAGTTCTCGGTTGAGCCGCCGTGAGCAAAAGAATCCAAGTTTGATTTTCCAATACAGATTGCACCAGCTTTTTCAAGTTTTTCAACCGCAGTCGCTTGAATCGGTGTTTCGAAATCTTTCAACATTTTACTTGAAGCTGTTGAAGGTGAACCAAATACCAAAAAATTATCCTTCGCCACAAAAGGAACACCTGCAAGTTCACCAACTTCTTTACCTTTTGAAATCTTATCATCAATTTCTTGCGCTCGCGCTAAAGCTCGCTCTTCGGTCAAGCTCGTAAAAGCATTGAATTTTTCAGCATTTTTTGCCTTCGAAATAGCTTCTTTAACAAACTCAACTGCAGTTTTCTTTCCAGATAGAACTTGTTCTCTAATTTCAAAAATATTCGTCATAATTCTCCTACAAAACCTTTGGGACTTTTACCTGATTATCTTCAACATTTTCACCCGCCAACTTTAAAAGCTCATCTCGTTTTACACCATAATCATCAATTTCATCTTCTCGCCAAACATTTTGATTTTTCGAAACCGAATAAGTTGGTTCAACGCCATCTGTGTTTAATTCGCTAAGTTGCTCGATATATTCAACAATATTTCCCAAATCAGTTTGAAGATTCGAAATTTCTTCTTCACTTAGCGAAATACTCGAAAGCTCCGCCAAGTGTTTAACTTCATCTTTTGATATTTTTTCCATACACTTAAGTATACCACTTTTCGAAAGATTTTTAAAGTAAAAACTCCCAAAAACTGGAAGCCTTTAAGTTTATTTTTTCTCATTTTTTTCGATTCGTTGATTTAGCTCGTTTATTAAATTCATTTGAGCGGCATTAATTTCACCCGAAGTCTTAATATCATTATTAATTCTTTGGTGAAGAAAAATTATTCCAACTGAAAGAATTAAATTCCAAACAACAAACAGAGTAATTACAGCTATTTTAAGAAAACTCTTGTCTTTTTGCTAATGAATTTCATGAATCTCCTATTTCACCATCTTCTTTCGAATCTCTGCAATCTGGTCGCGCAAATCCGCCGCTTCCTCAAAAAGCAAATTCGCACTGGCAAGATTCATTTGATTCGTCAAATCTCGCACCAAATTCTCCCATTCTTCACGCGGAATTTTTCGCAAATCCAATTTTGGTGTTTTATCTTTTTGCGGAATAATCGCTCGCAAGCCTTCACTAATCTCGCTAGCCACACTTTTTGGCGTAATTCCGTTTTCGAAATTATATTTTTGCTGAATTTCTCGCCGCCGATTAGTTTCATCAATCGCAAGCTTCATTGAACGAGTTATTCTATCAGCATACATAATTACCTCACCATCCTCATGCCGAGCCGCCCGCCCAATTGTTTGAATCAACGCACTTTCTGAGCGCAAAAAGCCTTCTTTATCGGCATCCATAATTGCTACCAGTGAAACTTCTGGCAGGTCCAATCCTTCACGTAAAAGGTTAATTCCCACCAAAACATCATAAACTCCACTGCGCAAATCACGCAAAATATCACCACGCTCCAACGTGTCAATTTCGCTATGAATATATGCCGTTTTTACACCATTTTCTTCTAAAAATCCGCTCAAATCTTCAGCCATCCGCTTGGTTAAAGTTGTCACCAAAACGCGCTGGTTCTTCGAAATTCGTTTTCGAATTTCTTCCATTAAATCATCAACTTGACCTTCAATTTTTCGAACTTCGATCTTAGGATCAAGCAAACCTGTTGGGCGAATTACCTGCTGAGCTGGTTTCGGCGAATGTTCGAGCTCAAAATTACCAGGAGTTGCTGAAACATAAATTACCTGATTAATATGTTTATAGAATTCTTCGAAAGTTAGTGGCCGATTATCGAGGGCAGATGGAAGTCGAAAACCATTATCAACCAGCACCGTTTTGCGAGCACGGTCACCATTAAACATTCCACGAACTTGCGGTAAAGTCATATGCGATTCATCAACTAAAAGCAAAAAATCATCAGGAAAATAATCTAGCAAAGTTGCCGGCTGCTCACCAGCTGAACGCTCAGTTAAATAGCGCGTGTAATTTTCAATACCTTTAACAAAACCAGTTTCACGAAGCATTTCAAGATCATATTTAGTGCGCTGTGTTAGGCGTTGAGCTTCCAAAAACTTCTTATTTTTTTCGAAATATTCATGGCGTGCATAAAATTCTTTTTCAATCTGAGGAATTGCGCGCTCTATAATTTCTTTCGGCGTTGCATAGTGCGAATTTGGAAAAATATCAAAAAACTGTGGCTTTTCTAGAATTTCGCCCGTAAGTGGATTCAATATAATCAAGCGGTCAATTTCATCACCAAAAAATTCCACTCGCACTGCCAAGTCTGAACCAGCTGTAAAAATATCAACCGTGTCGCCACGAACCCGAAAAGTTCCACGCGCAAAATCTACATCATTTCGCTCATATTGAATATCTTTCAAATGTCGCAAAAACTTCTCACGATTATATCGCATTCCAGGTTTGATATGTAGCGCCATTTGCATATAACTCGCCGGCGAACCGATACCATAAATACAACTCACGCTCGAAACAATAATTGTATCACTTCGAGTTAAAAGTGCCTCGGTTGCGGCATGGCGGAGTTTTTCGATTTCTTCATTGATTCGCGAATCTTTCTCGATGTATGTATCTGTGCTGGCAATGTAGGCTTCTGGCTGATAATAGTCAAAATAGCTCACAAAATAATGAACTTCATTTTCAGGAAAAAACTTTTTAAATTCACTGTAAAGCTGAGCTGCCAATGTTTTGTTGTGTGCCAGAATTAAAGTTGGTTTTTGAGTGGCTTGAATAATATTCGCCATTGTAAAAGTTTTGCCCGAACCAGTCACACCCAGTAAAGTTTGTTCACGCTGGCCATTTTTTAAGCCTTCAACTAGTTGCGAAATAGCTTGTGGCTGATCTCCGGTAGGCTGGTATTTTGATTTTAACTTAAACTTTTTCTTAGCTATCATTCACTTATTATAACATCTTGAGAGCTATTTAACTACCAAAATCTTGACAATAATTAGCCCCAACATTGGCAGAATAAGTACTCTTTATAGATTTCTCGCTCTCTAAAATAGCATAAACTGCAATCCGCCTCTTAAGAGGATTGGCGCTATCGTATTCTGGTGTAATCCAATTTCCTTTATCCGATTTCACACAAGATCCACCAAAATGAACTAAAACTGTATCATAATAAATCCAAACCGCTTCAGTATATGAATTATTATAGTTCTCATACGAAATATGATTGAATACATTGCTTGGCGTCCAATATCCAGTTAAAAAACCGATATAGTTATTATCTTCATGTGTAATATCATAGCCATTAGTCTCGGTTTTTGGCATTTTACCTTTATTACTATGAAGGTATTCTATAAACGCAGCTCCTATGGCAGCAATATCTCGTTTCCTTTGAGCATCTCTCTGCGAACGCTGTAAAGCTGGCAAAGCTAAAAATACCGCCAAAAAAATTAGCCCAGCAATAGTTAAAACCAATACAATTTCTATTATTGTAAATCCTTCATAAAGTTTATGCTTTTTCATACT
>CALIMO010000047.1 GCA_938045655.1 uncultured bacterium | reverse complement strand
AACTCCTGGCCTCTTCCATGGCAAGGAAGCGCTCTAACAACTGAGCTAAACCCGCGTATGTTTTAATTTTACCAAAAAACATTATTCAAGTCAACACTTTCCATTAAAATTCTTTCAAAAAATCAATAATCCAAGCTTTATATTTCGAAAGCTTATTTATATATATAAATTCATTCTGGTGATGAGCTTCATTCCATTCACCGGGGCCAAAAACAACTACTTGAGCATTTTTCAACCCATTCACAAATTCACCTTGGTCGGTTGCCCCTGGACTAACCATAATAGATTTTTCACTTAATTTTGAAACCTTCAAAATATTTTCAATAACCCTTGATTTTTTTGAGACAAGGGTGGAAGAAACTGGTTCACTATGATACTCCCACTTAAAATCATATTTTTCAGCTAACAAATTGAAGGCATTTTTAAAATCAGAGTCGAGTTCGGGCGTGGTTCGAATATCAAGAATCAATTCAGCAGAAGGTGCAGTTTTATTTGGACTTTTATCTTCACCAGATTTTAATGAAGTTGGAACCAAACTTGGTGAACCTAAAAAATCGTTCGAAAAACTTTCTTGCCAATTTTCAAAAATATCGTTAATTTGCGACAGAAAGAATGAAGCCTTCGAAAGTGCAGATTTTTGAAAATTCATCTGTTGTGATGCATGACCACTTTCACCTTTAAATTTTAATCGAACAAAACGATTTCCACGATGGCCAATTTCAATATTTTCACAATTTGTTGGCTCGGCAATTACTCCAAAAAATTCACTGTAATCAAATTCTTTTTGTTCATTTAACCATTTCACAAAATTTCGACTTCCACGGCCATCAATTTCTTCATTCGAAACCGCAACCAGCCAAAGGTCAAAATTACTTTCGAAATTATTTTCTTTGGCAAATTCAAGACCAGCAATAAGTTGAGCCGCTAATCCGCCTTTCATATCACTTGCACCCAAGCCAATAATTTTTCCATTCATTTCAGTCGCCTCCCAAGGCGATTTCTTCCAAGCTCGCAAATCACCAGCCGAAACGGTATCAATGTGTCCTGTTAAAATAATTGCTCGACTACTTTTCGAAAACTCATTTCCATTCGTTCTAATTTTTAAAACACCAGCCGCAAAATCTTTATTCTGCCAAACTTCGGCTGAATTCTCCCGCAAAAAATCTGCCAAAAATTCTAAAATCTCCGTCTCATTTCCAGAAACACTCTCAATTTCAATAAGTTTCTTCGTTAGCTCAATTTCGTTCATTTCAACCTCTATAAAATCTCAATTATTTTATCGCTTATCTTTGCTTCAATAGTTTGCACTTTTTTAATTTTGCAAACCTCGCCTTCAATTTGAATTACAATATTTTGCGGTTTTCGAAAAGCTATCTCTACACGATCGACCCTTTTAAGCGGAATTTTACCAAAAAAACCTTTCATTAAAAACGGAGAATTCCGTATAAGTCCTGCTGAATTTAAGACTTCAAATCCAAAATTATCGCTATCTTTTTTATTAATTGAACTTCGCATAATCCTCGCCATCCTTGGCCCATTCATAAAAACAATATCAGTTGGATTTTGTGGAATATTTAAAAAATCTTCATCATTAATTTTAATTTTTGAAAGATTTAAAATATGATTACGGCAATGTTTAAAATAAAATCGTGTTGCAGCAGAAAGCGAAAGAATTAAACGTATATTCCGATTATAAACCTTTTTCAAAACCTTTCGGATTCTTCCCCCTTCGAAAATTTCAGCCATTTCAGCAGTCAAGCCAACCGTTGCATAAAGCGGTGCATATCTAAAAAATTCACCATTAATTTTCAATTCAATTGGTCTAATTTTAGCTTGAACCTTTAGCGTTTCGAAAGACTGAACTGCCGCTTTTCCGCTATTTTTCGAAAAGCTATGAGCATAATCGTTAAAGTTTCCGAATCCTGTAAATTTAATTTTTATGTTCTTTTTTCCAGAAATAGCCACAGCATTTGCTGCAATATGTGCCGTTCCATCACCACCAGCAACTAGAATAATATCATCATCTTTCAAACCTTTTGCCATTTCATGAGCATTTTCCATAGGTGAAGTTGGCTGAATTTCAAAAGTTTTAAAACTGCCTTTTTCGAAATGAGTTTCATCTAAAAAAGGTAAAATCTTTTTTTGAATCAGTTCGAAACCGCTTGAACGAGGATTCACAACAAGTGTAAGATTTTTCTTCATATTGGTATTATTTTACCATATTTTTGTTTTTTTAACAAATATCAGATTATTTCTTTTTTAATTCAAGCGTTCTTGGAGCAACAAATCCAATCAAAACAATCGCCATCAAAACTGCAAAGCCGCACATAATTGATGGAATTCCCTCAATCGTAGATGGATTTACAATATTCACAATTGTTGTTGGTAAAATAAATGCAATATACCCACTAATCAACCATTTTAAAGCTGATATCTTTCGAAGGTTTTCACTATTTATAATTTCATTAAGTTTCTTAGAACGTGAAATAAATATTTGCAAAATTCCACGATTATTTTCTCTTGACATCTTCGAAATCTGGCTCCAGCAGAAAAATACCGCTACAAAAAGCCAGCCATAATAATAGAGTGTATAAAGTAATGTCGCAACTCCATTTGGCGTGTTAAAAACTGAATAGTTCGCTCGACAAGTATTTTCTCCAGTAAAAACGCTTTTACTTACGAATACAAAATAAATCGAAAAAAGCACACAAGTTAAATAAGAAGTTTTTACCAAAATACCTGCTTTTTTACCAGAAATTTCATGCGCTAAATGTAAACCAAGTGATGGTAAAAGTGTTATTGCAAGATAGCCAAACCTAGCCCAATCCATTCCAGAAAAATGTTCCGTTCCGCAAACCATAAATTCAGCCGCTTGAAAGCCCGCCAAACTCATTAAAAGTAAAATAATTAGCGTGCGAATTTTACTTGGCTTATATTTAAAAATTGCAAATGCCGTTGAAAAACTTTCGAAAATAAAAGTAATTAGCATTACAGTTGGCGAGAAGCAATAAAGTCTAGAGGATTTTTTATTCATAATAATTACGATTTTACCAATATTTTCACAAAAATACAAGAAAAAATGCCCAATTACGGGCATTCGATGAATGTTATTTATAGTCGCCAATATGTTCAATATAACTGTTAGAAAAAGATTCGTCATATTGGCCACTCACAAAAATGTAATGACCATCAATTGAAGTCCAGCCAGAAAATCTGCAATATCCATCAAACTTCTCTATAAAGTTCGGAACAATCTTAATTGATTGAAGATTTTCCAATTGAATTTGAACGAAGAAATACTCACCACTACTTGGCTTTCCTTTACTTGTCCTATGCATATTATTGTCAGCTTTCCGACAAAATGAATCGTAATTTTCACCACCAATAATCTTCTTCATATCTGAATCTACCATTTTTGACACCTCCTAAAAGAACTATA
>CALIMO010000046.1 GCA_938045655.1 uncultured bacterium | reverse complement strand
ATATTTTCGATTTTTTTTCAATTTTATAAAAAATACTTGACTTTTTTATTTTTTAGTGATATCATATAAAAATCAGTCCACGGACTTAAAAACAGGAGGAACATTGTATGGCAGAAAATACAGTGCGCACATTAGACGGTGATCGTCCGCAACAATCTCAGCAGAACCAAAAATCTTCAATATTTAATAGAGTTCCCCATTGGGACTCAGCTGAAGAAAGATAAGGATCCGCTGCACTTTGCCCTCGAAAATTTTCGAGGGCTTTTTATTTGACTTTATTTATTTTTCATGTTATTATAATAAAATCCCATAGCCGAAAGGCTTAAAATTATTGGAGGCACCTTATGTCTACATTTCTTGAAAATGATCTTGTCCAAGTTTTGTTCAGTAAAGATTCAAGAGGTAACTCTTGTATAACTTTCGCTGAAATAAAAGAAATTCTGAACGAAGAGAATTGTGTTATAGTTCACCACATAATAACTTTTTGTGGAAGATCCCCACTTAAAGCTCCAGAATTCGCAGAAAGTGTGTTAGAAAACTCAAAAATTCCATTCGAGAGAATTTTAAAAATAAGCGAGAGAGAACTACTATTTTTAAAAAATCGCCAAAAAATAGATTAAAAATGGCGAACAACCCGCATCTTCGCGGGTTTTAAAATTATTATTTTCCAAAAATAAGTCGCAAATAATCTTTCATCATTCGAGAGCCAGAGATCACAGGAATATAACCTTTTAGCTGTTTTCGAATTTGTTTTTCAAGCAAATAATCATCTTTAAAAATCTGCCCAGTCCGATTCATTTGAAGATACAAAGACTTCAATTCGTCATTATAATTTGCACCGCTAACTTCCAAGCAAGGCGCTGGCGAAATATCCGCAACACCGCCATCGGCCGTTGAAATTAACATTTTAAGATTTGCTAAATCTTTCATAAACGAAGTTCCACAAGCTTCTAGCCCAACAATTGGCACATTTATCGAAACATCTGAGCCAACAGCCAAGGCTAAGCCTAATTCTTCATCATAATCTTGAATAAAATGAACCCTTTCACGCAAGAAATCATCTGATTCAATTTTCGAAAGTACAGAATTTAAAGTAGCTCGCATTTTAGTATCACCTTGATGAACTTTTCCCGCTAAAATATAATGAGCGTTATTTTCTCGCAAAATTCGGCGAAGCTCTTCCATGTTTTCAAAAGGCATCCAAGGGCGTTTATAAGATACAAATCGCCGTTTAAAATCAAAAAGCATCGCATTTTCAGGGATTTGCACCACATGGCCATATTGATCTTTTCTATGAGCTAAAATCTGGTTTAGTTTTCTTCGACCAATCTTTCGAAAATCTCGAATATCTTTTGCACTAATTTTTGCTAAATTTTCTTTATAATTCTCTGTTGGTAAGTCAAATTTATCAAAAATATCTTTATTTCGAAAATCTTCTAAAATCTCAGGTAAAACCCAAGTTGGCAAATCAATTCCATTTGTTACGGCTTTAAACTTAACCTTATCGCCATTGATATCATGATAATCTGCAACATTTGCGTGAAGCCGCGAAACACCATTTTTTGCTTCAGCGAGTTCAATTGTTAAAGTCGAAAGCTTCAACCTATCATTTCGAAAAAGCCCAAAAATCCAGGTTTTTAGCGCTGAAGATTCGATGTTTGGCATTACAATTCGGTTAAATTGGTCAAAAGAGAATTCACTTTCCGCCGCTTGAACTAAAGTGTGATTTGTGTAAAGTGTGTGTTTTCGAACATAGACAATCGCTTCATAAAGATTCATTCCGTTTCGAACGAGTTCATCAAGCCGAGCAACAGCTGCAAAAATCGTGGCGGTTTCATTCAGTTGAATGACTGAAGGTTTTAGCCCAACCATCTTTAGCGCTTTATAGCCACCAAAACCGAGTGAGACTTCTTGATAAAGCCTGTGGTCACCAGAGCCATCTCCAGCATAAAGCTCACCAAAATTACTCTCACCCATTGTTAAAAACCTTGTTGAGCCAAGAATTTTTTGAAAAATATTTAGGCGTGCTGGTGGCATATTTTCAGTGTAAATTTCAACATCATCAAGATACTCAAAGCCGAAATCTTCTGGATTAACCGAAATGAATTCTTCTCTTTGGTCTAAATTATGAATTGATTGATGAAGCTCTCTTCGGTAAAACGGCGTTACACAAACAAATGGGATTTCAAGCTTTTCAGCCACTCGCCGAGTATCAGCTGCCAAAACACCCAAGCCGCCGCCGCCTTTAATGCCATTGCCCTTGTCATAAACCTCCATCGTAAAATAAACATAAGGGCGCTCAGGAGATAATTTTTTAGTTAAATTCGCACGCTCAATCGCCTCATAGAACTCACTTACATCTTCAATATTTTGGCCAACTCGCCGTCGGTTGATCTTTTCGAAATAATTTTCCACCACTTTTCCTTTTAAATTATTCTTATGTTTATATTTTATCAAATTTTCAAATTTTTATCAAATAATTGACAAGATAAATCAAAAGTGTTATTATTTATATATTCTATTTTTTGGAGGT
>CALIMO010000045.1 GCA_938045655.1 uncultured bacterium | reverse complement strand
AATGCTTTTAGACGCCTAGCTAGAAATTATTAAAGGTTGTTTTGATTTTTTAAGCATAACTGATTTGGTTTGAAATCTGCTGCGAAATCTGATATAATCAAGCTTATGAAAATTGCAATTGCATCTGATTTATTCTGGCCGATGATTAATGGAATTTCGGTCTTTTCGAAAAACTTGGCTGAACAAATGACGGCTCGTGGCCATGAAGTTGTGGTTTTTGCGCCAAGCCAAACTGGTGAATATTATATAGAAAAAGTAGACGGCTATCGCGTAGTTCGTTTAAGCTCAACTAACTTCCCTTTTTACCCGAATCAAACTGAAACTCTGCCTGAGCCACGTAAAATTGCTGGTGGCCGAATCACCATTCCACGAATTTATCTTCATAATGGCTATCGACTTTCTCTTCTTCCAATCCGTGAAATTCGCAAATTTTGTAAAGAAAATAATTTTATGCCAGATGTTTCGCATATTCAATTGCAACTTTTTGTTGGCCAAGCAATGATTGATTTTTCGCGAAAACATAACATTCCAGTTGTTATTACTAATCATTCTAGCCCCGAGAACTTATTCGATAATTTAAAAATGCTTGCGCCGCTCTCGCCTATTATCAATCGCACAGTTTTACTTTATACTAAACGCTTTGCGCTTCAAGCAGACTATGCTACGATGCCAACTCAGCAAGCAATTGAAAGGCATTTTCGAAATCCAGAAAAAGCCAAAATGCCGATTGAAGCTGTTTCGAACGGTATTGATTTGAGCCGATTTACTCCTGAAAAACCTCCAAAAGAATTTTTCGAAAAATTCGATTTGCCACAAAACTCACCAATTGTAATGAATATTGGCCGCGTTGACGCCGAAAAACACATTTCAACATTGATTTTGGCGTTTAATGAAGTATTGAAAAACAACAAAAAAGCTCAGCTCGTGATTGTTGGTGATGGCACTGATCGCCCGAATCTTGAGAATTTGGTCTATAAATTAGGAATTTCGAAAAATGTTCGCTTCATGGGTACGCAACTTGGTGAAGATTTGGTGAATTTTCACCGTGCAGCTAGCGTGTTTGTCTCGGCAAGCCCAACTGAAACTCAAGGAATTGTTTTTCTTGAGGCAGCCGCTTGTGGCAAGCCTGTGATTGGTGTTGATGTTGGTGCGGTTAAAGAAATCTGTCAAGATGGTGTGAACGGTTTTTTGTGCGAAACTGATAATGTTGAAC
>CALIMO010000044.1 GCA_938045655.1 uncultured bacterium | reverse complement strand
TCATTCCAATTCCAGAATAAAGCTCATGGGCAGCAGCTAACAAATTTTGAATTTCACCTTCAATTTGATCAGTTCGACAAAAAATATGTGAATCATCTTGCGTCAAAGAACGAACACGGTTCAAGCCACCAAGCTCACCAGTCTGTTCATCACGATAATCTGTTGTCGTTTCAAGATAACGGATTGGTAAATCTTTATAGCTTCTTGGATTCGACGCAAAAATTTGCGTATGATGTGGACAGTTCATTGGCTTTAATGCAAATTGACCACCAGTAACCTGTGATTTTACCAAGAAAAGCTCTTCGCCAAATTTAGCCCAATGACCAGATTTTTCGTATAAATCTTTTTTAGTAATGTGCGGAGTCCAAACTTTTTCAAAACCGTATTTTTGGCGCAATTGATTTGAATAATTCGCCAAAATATCACGCAAAATTGTTCCGCGTGGCGTAAATAGTGGCAAACCGATTCCCACAAGTGGAGAAACAGTATATAAATCAAGCTCTTTACCCAGCTTGCGGTGATCGCGCTTTTTAGCTTCTTCCATTTTTTTAAGATAGTCGTCAAGTTCTTCTTGAGTTTCGAAAGCTACACCATAAAGTCGTTGCATTTGTGGATTTTTTTCGTCACCACGCCAATAGGCGCCAGCGATGCGCATCAGTTTAAAAGCACCAACTTCGCCAGTATTCGAAAGATGCGGTCCTCGACATAAATCTTTGTAATTCCCATTGGTATAAAAACTAACAGTTTCAGCACCATTACCAAGTTCAAAATCGCCCTCAGCAAGAATTTTCACATTTGTTGTGCCGGTATTTTTCAGATCGTTCAAAAGCTCTAATTTATAAGGTTGGTTATTTTCTTTCGCCCATTCGATTGCTTCTTTAATCGAAACTTCACTTCGCACAAAATCTTGCTTTTCAGCAATAATTCGCCGCATAGCTTTTTCAATTTTACCAAAGTTTTTTTCTGAAATTTTATTTTCGCCTAAATCAATATCATAATAAAAACCATCATTAATTGCTGGGCCAACGCCAAATTTTGCATCCTTATAAATTCGTTGAACTGCCGCCGCCATAATATGAGCAAGGCTGTGGCGCATTTTGAAAAGTTTTTCTTCTTTATTCTCCACTTAAAATCCTTTCGAAAATAATATTTTAACTCTTTTTATTTTATCACCACTTGAATTTTCTTGCAAGCTTTGCTAAAATAAAACCACGGGCGATTAGCTCAGTTGGCTAGAGCGTCACATTGACGTTGTGAAAGTCAGAGGTTCGAGTCCTCTATCGCCCACCAACTTATAGTATAATAACCCTTTATAGTTATATTTAATTTTGTTTTATAATCAATCTTCTAAAATACCGCACTTATTA
>CALIMO010000043.1 GCA_938045655.1 uncultured bacterium | reverse complement strand
TGATAAATCTATAAAATAGACTGACGATAAATTTGCACAATTAAATTGTTAAAGTTCAGTTTTATTCAACCTCGCTTTTTACTCCGCGCGCTGAACTATTAACCATTATACTCAATAGATTTTTAAAAGTCAACACTTTTTTAAAAGAAAATTTAGAAAAAATTAAATAGGCCTTGGAAGCCTATCTAATTTAGTCTATAACCCGAGTAAAAATGCCGTATATCCAATAAAAATTCCAATAGCTGAACCAACAGCAACTTCTAGCGGAGTGTGGCCTTTAACAACTCGGACTTTTTTAATTTTTAAATCCTGTTTTTCAATGATTTCATTAATTCTTTGTGCCTGAATACCATTCGAAAATCGCACTTTCATTGAATCATATATTACTATCATCGCAAATACAAAAGCTAAACCAAAAATTGAAGAATAGACACCCTCATGCAAACCAACAAGTGTTGCTAGCGCAATCACCACTGAACTGTGAGAACTTGGCATCCCACCACTCTCAGTGATGATTCGCTTAAATTTTGCGCTTTTATCTTTTCGAATTTCAAGAATATATTTAGCACCTTGCGCAATTACCCAAGCCAACACGAAAACTACTAAATATCTTGGCATTATTCTTCCTCTCGACTTTCTTCCATTAAACCAACACTTGCAACAGTATCATTATCAGAAAGTTTCATAATTCGAACACCTTGCGTAGTTCGGCCTAAAGTTGGAATATCTTTAACAGCAACTCGAATTGTTTGACCACCGCTTGAAATCATTAATGCATCAGAAACAACCTCTGGCAAAGTTTGAACTGAAACGATTGGACCAGTTTTTGCGGTTACGATTGCGGCCTTAACACCAATTCCGCCACGATGTTTAACTTCAAAGTTCGAAACTTTCGTTGCTTTTCCATAACCATTCGCTGAAATCACAAGAAGTTTTTGTGTTCCATCTTTTGCAACATCCATTCCAACAACGCTGTCATTTGGTCGAAGTCGAACGCCACGAACACCACGAGCCGCACGACCCATTGCTCGAACATCATTTTCATTAAATCGAACAGCTTGACCAGCTGATGTTGAAACAATAATATCGCTCTGACCATCAGTTTTCTGAATCCAACGAAGTTCATCACCTTCATCAAGATTAATTGCATTCAAACCATTTGTTCGAATATTCGCAAAATCTTTAAGTGCTGTCTTTTTTACAGTACCCTTTACAGTAGCCATAAAGAGGTAATCTTCTGTACTACTATTTTGTTCAAGTTTAATAATTGATGTAATTTTCTCTTCAGGTTGGAGTTGTAGTAGATTTACTGCTGCAACACCCTTTGCTTGAAGGCTTGCAGCAGGAACTTCATAAGCTTTAAGCCTAAATACTCGACCTTTATTCGTAAAGAATAACAGCCAATCATGCGTACTCGCTGGAATTAATTGATCAATAATATCTTGATCTTTTGTTGTCATTCCGCGCTTACCTTTTCCACCACGATTTTGGCGACGATAATCTGCAAGTAGAGTTCGCTTAATATAGTTTTCACTAGTTAGAAGAATCACACTTTCTTCCTCAGGAATAAGCTCTTCATCTGAGAATTTACCAAGCTCATGATTAATAACCTTGGTTTTACGCTCATCGCCATATTTTTCTTTCATTTCGAGAAGCTCTTCTTTAATAATTCGAAGAATTTCATTCTCATCAGCAAGAATTGCCTCAAGATCGCCAATAAGTTTCAAGAGAGCAGCAAGTTCAACCTCGATTGCTTCGCGCTCCAATCCAGTCAATCGGCGAAGTTGCATCGCAAGAATTGCTTTTGCTTGAATTTCAGTTAATCCGAATTTTTCACGCAAAGCCTTTTCGGCAATATCTGTAGTTTTCGAAGCTCGAATCGTTGCAATAACTTCATCAATATGATCAAGCGCAATCTTCAAACCTTCTAAAATATGTGCACGAGCTTTTGCTTTTTTAAGTTCGAATTCTGTTCGGCGACGCACAACATTTCGGCGATGCTTTACGAACTCATCAAGCATTTCTTTTAAGCCAAGCACTCGTGGCTGAACACCATCAACCAAAGCAAGCATATTATAATGGAAGTTTGATTGAAGTGGAGTTAATTTATAAAGCTGGTTGAGAACTTTCTTTGGGTATGTATCCTTCTTAAGATCGATTACAATCTTAACCGTTCCGCGCGCAGATTCATCACGAAGGTCGGCAATTGTTGTAATTTTCTTTTCTTTAACTAGATCTGCAATCTTCTCAATTAATGAAGCCTTATTAACATTGTATGGAATTTCTGAAACTACAATTTGATGGCGACCGCGTTTAGTTTCAACGATTTCAGCAACTGCACGCATAGTAACACTCCCGCGACCAGTTCTATAAGCCTGAATCATAGGAGCTCCACCATAAACTACCGCACCTGTCGGGAAGTCTGGGCCTTTGACATATTTCATTAAATCTTCAAGCTTGGCTTCTGGATTACTAATTAGCTCAACAGTTGCATCAACAATTTCACTCAAATTATGAGTCGGAATACTTGTTGCCATGCCAACTGCAATACCCATTTGACCGTTTAAGAGAAGATTTGGTAATTTAGCTGGAAGAACTGAAGGCTCGCTTTCAGATCCATCATAGTTTGGTCGAAAATCAACCGTATCTTTATCAAGATCGTTTAGCAAAATATCACCAATTCGACCAAGCCTTGCTTCAGTATAACGCATAGCGGCTGCAGGATCACCATCCATTGAACCGAAGTTTCCTTGACCTTCAACAAGAGGATATCGCATCACCCAGTCTTGTGCCAAACGAACCATCGAATCATAAATGGAGCTATCACCGTGTGGGTGATATTTACCCATTACGTCACCAACGATACGCGCAGACTTCTTAAATGAAGAGCCTGGTCGAACACCCATTTCACCCATCGTATAAAGAACACGACGATGGACTGGCTTCATTCCATCTCGAACATCAGGCAATGCACGATCAATAATAACAGACATTGAATAACGAAGAAACGAATCCTCCATCACATCTTCAACCGTGCGATATTCCAAAACTTTCGAATGATTTTGCTGTTCGATAATTTCACCTTCAAGAGGTTTTTTATTTTCATCTTCCATAATTAAACATCCAATTCTTCAAGGTTAACATATTTCGCATTTGTCTGAATGAAGCTCTTTCGCATTGAAACTTCACTTCCCATCAACTTCGTGAAAATTGCATCTGCGCGTTCAGCATCTTCAAGCTTTAATTGAATTAAGACACGATTTTCTGGATTCATTGTTGTTTCCCAGAGTTGTGTTGCATCCATCTCACCAAGACCCTTATATCGCTGAATTCCCGTTAGACCAGCCTGTTTGATCTCATTATCTTCTGGATTAATTTGTGTTCCACGGGCTTTTCGCTCTTCAATTAATTCTTTAATTTTTGCATCACGTTCTTCATCGCTATAAACATAATAGTGTTTATTTCCTGAACCCTTTAATAAGAACAGCGGAGGTTTCGCAAGATAGATGTGTCCACCTTCAACAACTTCACGCATATATCGGAAAAAGAAAGTCATTAAAAGCGTTGCGATATGGCTTCCGTCAACATCGGCATCGGTCATAATAATAATTCGGTGATATCGCAAGCCAGAAATATCAAATTGTTCTCCAATTCCAACACCCATTCCTTTAATTAACGAAACAATCTCATTATTAGCCAGCATCTTGTCAAGTCGAGCACGTTCCGTATTTAAAACTTTACCTCGAAGCGGCAAAATTGCTTGCGTTCGAGCGTCACGGCCGTTTTTAGCCGAACCGCCCGCTGAGTCTCCCTCAACAATATAAAGTTCGCATTCTTCTGGCTTTTTCGAAGAACAATCTGCAAGTTTTCCGGGTAGGTTTAAACCATCAAGAACACCTTTTCGAATCACATTTTCACGTGCAGCACGTGCAGCTTTTCGTGCTCGAGCTGCAAGGAGAGCTTTATTCACAATTTTTTTAGCTACAGCTGGATTTTCATCAAGATAGTAGCCAAAATACTCATTCATTACTTGCTGAACATACCGGCGAACCTCTGGATTACCAAGCTTGTTTTTAGTTTGCCCTTCAAATTGCGGGTCTGGTAATTTTACTAAGATAATCGCAGTTAAGCCCTCACGAATATCATCACCAGAAAGATTTTCTTCCTTCTCTTTTAAAAGATTATTCTTGCGAGCGTATTCGTTAATCGTTTGAGTTAAAGAACTTCGAAAACCAACAACATGAGTTCCACCATCTGGATTAATCACATTGTTCGCAAAAGCGCGAACATTCTCATTATAGCTATCATTATATTGAATCGCCACTTCAACCATCGAATCTTCAACTTGTTTCTCAACATAAAATGGCTGGTCGGAAAGAACTTCTTTACCGACATTTAAACTTTTAACGTAGCTCTGAATCCCTCCTTCGAAATAGAAAGCTTGTCGCTCACCAGTTCGTTCATCATCAACTTGAGTATAGATTCCTTTTGTTAGATATGATTGATGACGGAGATAATTAACAACCCATTTATAATCAAAAGTTACAGTTTCTTTAAAAATTGTTGGGTCTGGGTAAAAAGTTATACTTGTTCCATCTTCGCGGTCAGTTTTACCAAGCTTCTTAAGTTCAGTAGTTGGAACACCTCGCTCAAATTCAATCCGATAAAGTTGGCCTTTTTTAACAACTTCAGCAATCATTTTTGTTGAAAGAGCATTCACAACACTCGAGCCTACACCATGCAAACCGGATGAAACTTTATATCCACCGCCGCCGAATTTTCCACCAGCGTGAAGAACAGTTAAGACTGTTTCAAGTGTGCTTTTTCCAGTTTTTGGATGAATATCAACAGGAATACCACGCCCATCATCTGTAATATTAATTCCGCCATCATCTAAAATTCGCACAATAACTTTTGTGCCGTAGCCAGCAATTGCTTCGTCAATAGAGTTATCGGCAATTTCTTTAATAAGATGATGAACACCATCATAACCGGTTGAGCCGATATACATTCCGGGGCGCTTTCGAACAGGTTCAAGACCCTCAAGAACTTGGATCTGAGAACCGTCGTAATTATTTTCTTTTTGTTTAGACATTCTTACCTCTCATTCAGAACTTCCATAAATAAAATTTATATCTGTATTATACCTTATTTTATAAAAAAATTCAAATAAAG
>CALIMO010000042.1 GCA_938045655.1 uncultured bacterium | reverse complement strand
GAAAGAAGAACTTTTAAATTTTTTGGCTAATCATAAGAGAATTTTAACTGAAAATGAACAAAAATGGATTGAAAAAGTTTTCGAACTTGAAGAAAAAACAATTTTAGAAATCGGGGTTTCTGGTGAAAAAATGGCGATAATCCACGATAATGATTTGTTAACACCACTAGTAATTGATGAACTTTTTAAAACTAAACAAAAGATTTTTCCGGTTATGAATGAGGAGGAAAATAAAGTTAAGGGTGTAATTTTTCTAGAAGATATTACTAAAATTGATTCAAGCGATTCGAAAAAAGCTCAAAAAGTAATGCATGAAGAATTTCTATCAATAAAACCTAATTTAAGTGCCTTAGTGGCTTTCGAAAAAATACTTTCAAAAGGTGAAAATTATGCAATTTTACTTGAAAAAAATGGCGATTTGGCGGGAATCGTTAATTTGGTAGATTTTATTCGCAAAAAATAGGAAAATGTGGTAAAATATGAAGAGTTAAATTCAAGAATTAGGAGAAATATGCGGATATTAGCGAAAAATTCGATTGATAAAATTGGTGAAAAAATTACTGTAAAAGGTTGGGTGAATTCTCGACGAGACCATGGGGGGTTGATTTTTATTGATTTACGTGACCATACTGGATTACTCCAACTTGTGATTTCGCCAGATTTTGCAGAGAGTTTTGAATTAGCTGAAAAATGTCGTGATGAATTTGTGATTTCAGCAACTGGTGTAGTAAAAGAGCGCGCTGAAAATTTGAAAAATCCAAATATTTCAACCGGTGAAGTTGAACTTATTGTTGAAGATCTTGAAATTTTAAACCGAAGTGAACCTTTGCCAATTGCAGTTTCGGACAATGGTCACAAGTCAAACGAAGAGCTTCGTTTGAAATATCGTTTTCTTGATTTACGCCGCGAAAAAATGCAAAAAATGTTACGTCGCCGTGCCGAATTTTATCATGAAATTCGAAAATTCATGGAAAATCACGAATTTATTGAAGTTGCTACACCGATTCTTGCAAATTCTAGCCCAGAAGGCGCGCGTGATTTCTTAATTCCGAGCCGTGTTCACCCTGGAGAATTTTATGCTCTACCGCAAGCTCCACAGCAATTCAAACAGCTTTTAATGGTTGGTGGAATCGATAAATACTATCAAATTGCCACTTGTTTTCGTGATGAAGACCCGCGTGCGGATAGGCTTTATGGTGATTTTTATCAGCTTGATCTTGAAAAGGCTTTCGTTGAGAATGGTGAAGAGATTCGCTCAGAAATGGAAGTTCTCATTAAAGATCTAGTGAAAAATTTTGCTGAAAAAGAGCTTTTGAGCGAAGAAATTCCGCGGATTCCTTATGAAGTTGCAATGGAAAAATATGGTAGTGACAAGCCTGATTTACGATTCGGAATGGAATTAGTTGATCTAAATGACGTATTAGCTGAAACTGAATTTGGTGTGTTTAAAAATGCCGAATGTGTAAAAGCTATTTGTGTAAAAAATGGTGCAAGTTTGAGCCGAAAACAAATTAATAACTTCACTGAAATTGCTAAAAGCGAGGGCGCTGGCGGTTTGGCTTATATTACTTATGTAAGTAAAATTCAAACTTTTGAAGGTGATCTTGTGCAATTTGATGGTTATGATATTTCTGAAAACTTCAAATCTCCGATATTGAAATTTCTAAAGCCATTGGAAGTTCAAAATATAGTTGAGAAGACTAGAGCTGAGCCTGGTGATACAATTTTCTTTGGTGCGGATAAACGTGAAGTTGTAAATAAGGTTCTTGGCCGTCTTCGAAATGAATTTGCTGATTTCTTCAATCTTAAGGATGAAAATAAAGTGGCTCTCGCTTGGGTTGTGGATTTTCCATTTTATGAATTTGATGAGAAAAATAATAAGGTTGATTTTGGTCATAATCCATTTTCAATGCCAAAAGGTGGTGTTGAAGCCCTTCGAAATGCTAAAACTGATGCTGAAAAATTGGCAATTAAAGCCGACCAATACGACATGGTGATGAATGGCTATGAAATCTGTTCGGGAGCTGTTCGAAATCATAATCCAGAAGTTATGTATGAAGCTTTTGGCTTACTTGGATATAATAAAAAATATGTTGAAGCGAAATTCGGTGCGATGTTAAATGCGTTTAAATTTGGTGCTCCTCCGCACGCTGGATGTGCATTTGGCTTGGATCGAATTTTTATGATTTTAATGAACGAAGATAATATTCGTGAAGTGGTGGCGTTTCCAAAGAATGGTTCGGGAGTGGATTTAATGATGAGTTCACCTAGCTTTGTAGATGAAGGTCAGCTAAAGGAGTTAAAAATTGAGCTCTCTGAAGATGAAGAATAAATTGGCAAATTTTCAAAAAAAATTTGGTTTTTTAGTGATTCTTATAATTGGTGGATTTTTAGTTCTGTTTCAATTTTCGAAAATTGTTTTTGCTGAAGAAGTCGCAAAAGAAAAACCAACTGAAATTCAGATTTCGAAAATTAGTAAAAAATGCAACGATTTAAAAAATAATTTGAAAAAACTTCGCTCTGAAGACGCTCTAAAAAGGGTTAATCTGGGTAAAAGCTATGAGAAGATTTCGAATGGATTGATGTCGAATTTTAATGCAAGAATTGCTTTAAACAAGAAAAATGGT
>CALIMO010000041.1 GCA_938045655.1 uncultured bacterium | reverse complement strand
TTTTACCCTTAATTTTATCTTTCAGATTATCTATATCAATAACTGGGCCAATTTTTACATTTGATGAAATTTCTACACTATTACCACTAAATTTTGAAAATGAGACATCTTTCAAGCCATAATTATAAATTTTTTGATTATTTAAATCACCCATTTTATTCTTCGCAAGAGAAGAGATAATTCTTTCAATACTTTTATTTTCAATTGCAACGATTGAATATATAGAAGTTGCTTTTAATGTAGACTTACCGTTTGGAGCCTCTTGATTAACAGCAACAGAAGAAGAAATCTCACCATCTTTTACGGAGAAGCTATCGTTCAATACAGTATAATCTGAGCTGAATTTAGCTTTTAGGGAACTCTTAATAGAATCCGCATTTTCTGTATTTATTTTAGCTTTTGCTGCATTTATGTCATTTTGCGAAACAACTTTTAAAGTTTTTTTCGAACCGCCTGAAAGCTGACCACCGCTTGCCGAAACACCCTTAATCGACGAGACATATTCTTGCGCTGGTAGATTACATTGCTCGCCGATAGTCGTCGCCTTAATTTTAACACTAGCTTTTCCACTAGAAATTACACCGCCTTTAATTTTTACTCCTGGAATAGTAATAGATGAGGTTGTAATAAAATTACATTGCCCAGCCGAAAATGCAGAACCTTGCGCCACGGTAACAGGGTCACTATCACCACTTTGAGAAAGATTTAAAGTTCCTGAAGCCGCCTCACCTTCTTCACGAGTTCCAGTCGCTTCAAAAGTAATTTCATGGTTTTTTTCAATAGTTTCAGTTTTTGAAAGCAACGAATTTTCACTTGTGCTATTAGAAATCGAAGCAACACCTTTTACGTTAGTAGTCGAGGTTTTTGCAGCAATCGTGATATCCGCAAATGGAGCAAAGAATATTGCCCAAATCATAAATACTAAAAATACAGAGAATACCCCACCGATAATGAGAATTTTTTTTCGAAACTTTGAAAAATCTGGAACTTTCGATCCTTTTCTAGATTTATTAGTCTTCTCTTTTTTAAGCTCTGGATTAATCTTGTTAAAATTCTTGTTATCATCAATATCAATTCCTTCAAGAATTTCAGCCTCCTTCTCATCGGAAGTTGGACCACTAAATTCCGAAATTGGCAAGCTTTCACCATCGATAACATCATCTCCTTCAACTTCTAAAATATCAATTTCTGGTACCTCTGGCTTACTTTGAAGGGTTTTCGAAACTGGAATTTTTGCCGCTGCCGACATAGTCTTTAATGCAGAATTATTAGTAATAAAAACAATTTTCTTATCATTTTTTTGCGCAGCTCGAGAAAGCAAGCGAATATTTACAGCACTCCTAAAAATACCCAAACTTTTTGGTGGGACAATTGCAATAATTCTCTCTTTCGAAGATTTTATTTTATTAACAACATCCGTAATATCATCTTCAACATCAACATAAATTACATCTTTTTTAACTTTTTCACTCATATCTTACCTCTTTTAAGCTCGTAAAATCCTGTTTAGTTTATCACGAAAACTCTCGCTAGCATTTTCATCAGTACTATAAGTGTCATATCCGACTCGTAAAAGCCCCATTGCCGTAATAAATGTATGGTCGTTAATTTTTCCAGATTCGTCAATAACTCCCAAAACTTCAGAAGGCTTAATATGCTTTACTATAGGCTTTTTATTGAATGGTAATTCTTGCCACCAATCGTCATTTTCCAATCTTTCAACAAGAGATTCTAAGCTTGAGCCACCACCACATAGTAAAATCTTACTTGGCAAATAATCAACATTTTCAAAATCGCTTAAAGCTAGTTCAACGCCAGAAATCCAAACGTCCAAAGTATTATCAATTGCATCGATTGCCTGCTTTGCAATAGTAGACTTGAGTTTATCATTCGAAAGGTTCATCTTTAGTTTTTCAGCGTTTTTGTAAGATAATGAGAGTTCATTCGCAATTTGATTTGTAAAACTTCGACCACCAATTCCGAACATTTTAGTTCCTTCAACACCACCATCATTCACGACAGCAATATCAGTTGTTCCACCACCAACATCAGCTAAAATTGCAGTAAAATTGCTTGAAGAATCTGAACCAACAACACTTCTAGCAACCGCAAAAGGTTCAGCCGCCACCGCAATTAAATCAAGCGCAAGTTCATTTGCAACACGCTCAATAGCACCAATATGAACAGTTGGCGCAAAAGCTGTATAAATTTGAATTGAGACATCTTTTCCCTGAAAACCGATCGGATTCGAAACCTTATAGCCATCAATATGAATCCCAACAATTGCTGAATTAACAAGCTTGATTTCAGCTTCTTGATTTCCCGTCTCAAGAGCAATCTCTCTTTGAGCTTTAAGCTGAGCTCTTTCTTGAATTTTATCAATAATAAATTCCATTTCAGCTTCATCAAGAGGGCGATTTGGCTGCGGACGACGATATTTAATTGTATTTGTAGCTCCTTTAACCAACTCACCAGCAATTCCAATTACGGCTTTTTTGGCTTGGATCTCCGCTTGGTCTTCAGCCTCAATCAAAGCATTCTCACAATTTTGAACAACGCTAGCAATATCAGCAATCGCACCCGAATGCATATCCGCCACACTCTGCCGTGCACGCCCAACACCAATAACACGAATTTCATCACCATCAATTTCAGCTACAAGAGCCTTCACGAATTCAGTTCCAATATCAAGGGCAACGATATGATTATCGCTTAAATCTTCTTTTTGTTTATTCTTGAATAGCATACCAACACTATTATAAACCGTTTAAGGTTTTTTTGCAAATTTTCACAAGATTATTTCTATGTCTTCTAATTCCAAAATATCGCTCAAAAAAGTTTTGTTATCCAGTTCGAAAACCTCGCAGTCATACTTTTTTCGAAATTCATCAGCATTAAACCTCTCAAGAGAACCCTTTACGCCGCTTTTTCTGTCAACTCCAAAAATCCAAGATTCATTATTACCTCGTTTTTTGTATCGATTAACAAACTCACTTATATTTTTAGGATTATTCATTGGAGCGACCACACAAAATGGCATTTTTTCTTGAGCTAAAAAATCAATAACTTTCTTATTGTTCCAAACCGCCATAATTTTATCTGGCGAATAATTTTTTACAATTTCGTTACAATAAATATGAAGAAAATTATCTTTTCGAACTCTATCAAATCGCCCTTTTGCGTTTTCTTTGCCATACTTCCAAGCCAAATTATCAACATAAATAATATCAGAGCTTTCCAAATCTATAAAGTCCTTATGCTTTATTGAACTTTTTCCAACGCCGGGATAGCCAACAACAATAGTTCCACGTTTAATTTTTTGAATCATCGCAAAATAGCCTTAATTCGCCGAACGCCAGCACTCGAAGATTGTTCTTTCACAATCTTAAACTTTTTACCGCCTTCAGCAAGCTCTCGCGTATTATCAACATGAGGCCCACCACAAATTTCAACACTAAATGGCGTTTCACCTTCAGCTTTCATCGTATAAACTTTAACAGTCTCGCCATATTTATCGCCAAACACACCAATCGCCTTTAGCTTATCCAAGGCGTAATCTGTTGGATATTCCGCCCAAGAAACCTCCAGTCCTTTCAAAATTTGATCATTAACCATATCTTCAATCTGCTGTTTTTCTTCATCAGTTAATTTCCGATCAAAAGTAAAGTCAAAGCGGAGTCTCTCGGCATTAATATTTGAACCTTTTTGCGCAATTTGCCCCTCAAACATATTATGAAGCGCTGCATTCATTAGATGTGTCGCGGTATGAAGTTTGCGATGTTCAAGTGTTTGTCCTTCAAGCCCACCCTTAAACTTACCTTTTGAAGCCGTCTGTGAGCGTTCACGTTGCTCTTTCATTTTAGCATCGAACTCCTCACGCCAGTTTTTCGAAAGTGGTATTTTACGTCGGATAGCTTCTTCCGTTGAAAGCTCAAGCGGAAAACCAAAAGTATCATAAAGCTGGAATAGTTCCGCGCCAGTTAAACCATCTTGAGAAAATTTTTCAAGTTCTCGCAAACCCTTTCGAAGCGTTCGACGGAAAGCTTTCTCTTCTTTCACCATAACTGCAATAATTTCATCAGATTTTGAAGCCACCCCCTTATAATCTGGCGCATAGATACCAACAATTACTGGCACAATCTGTTCAACAAAATTATCTTCTACGCCCAAATCAAAAGCCTTCGCCATCGCGCGACGGATAAATTTTCGCATCACATAGCCTTGTTCCTTATTAGAAGGGATACAACCATCAACCGCCAAAAATGTTGCACTTCGCAAATGGTCAGCAATAACACGCATTGAAATTTTGTTTTCATCGTAATTTTTATTACTAATTTCTTCAAGCTTTTTGATAATTGGCTTCATTAAGCTAATTTGGAACACATCTGGATTATTAATTTTCGCCGCAGCAATTCGCTCCAGACCGCCACCAAAATCAACATTTTTCTTTTCAAGCGGCTCAAAAGAACCATCTTCCAGGCGCCGATACTGCATAAAAACTTGATTGCCAATTTCCATAAATCGACCGCTATCACTCGCTGGGTGAGCCTCACCAAAACTAGCATCATGATTTTCTTCGCCAAAGTCATAAAAAACTTCTGAATCCGGTCCACAAGGATCGCCAATCGGCGTTGAATCCAAACCACCACCACGACTCCACCAGTTTTCTTTATCGTTATAAAAGAAAATTCGTCCGCCTTGAAGCCCGAGCTTATCACCATTTTCAGCCGTGTCAAGCTCAATAATTTTCGCATCAATACCTTTTTCAGCAAAAACCTTTCGCCAAATCTCTGCTGATTCGTCATCACGTGGAATATTGTATTTTTCGTTACCAATAAAACAAGAAACGTATATTTTCGAAGGGTCAAGACCTACTACATCTATTAAGAATTCAAAAAATTGCCTAATTTGTTGCTCTTTAAAATAATCACCAAGAGACCAATTTCCAAGCATTTCAAAAAATGTCGTGTGGCGATTATCGCCAACATCATCAATATCTTGCGCCCGCAAGCAGGTCTGACTATCTGTTAATCGCACACCCTTTGGATGTTTTTCGCCCAAAAGATATGGCAAGAGCGGCTGCATTCCACTCCCAGTGAAAAGAGTTGTTGGGTCATCTTTTAAAATTAAAGAAGCGCGTTCGATTACTTCATGGCCATTTTTTTGACAAAATTCTAGATAAGCTTTTCGGATTTCTTGTGCATTCATATTCCTTTATTTTACCAAATTTTAGCCTTTTTAGCAAATTGTTGATTTTTGAAATTATATTTTGTATAATTTAAGTATTCTATTATCGGAGGTACGCTATGAATGGAATAAGAACTGGTCACGCATTTATAGTTTTTTTTACTTTCAATTTTTATAATGATTTATTTTGGTGTACTTATATTCGCTATTTTGAATAACGAGTCTCACAATAATCAGACCAATAACCCCAAAAATGAACAAAGAATTGAAAAAATGGAATAACAACTACATATCTGCACTTGATTATTTTCGAAAGTCAGTACACACTGGCTTTTCCTTTTTATAATAAATAAAACCACTCTTCAATTTTTGAAAAGTGGTTCAATATCTTAACTACAAAATTCTATCGGAACGCCACCAGATATGCTACCAATCCAGCACCAGCACCAAGCATTAGAATTGCAATTATAGCCAGCACAACACCCCAGCCAGATTTCTTTTTATGCTTAATAGGTGCAGAATATTCATCACTCGAAAGAATCGGTGCCGACATTTTTGCTCGCCGAAGCTCCTTTGTAATCGTTGCGGATTTTTGCTCATAGCTAGAAACCGGCTTTTTAAATTCGAAACTTTTAGCCTGATTTTGATTTGTACCTAATGGTCTTTTTTCAATTTGCGGATTTTGTACGAAAGGTGTTTTTGGCTTTTCAATTTCATCAACAGGCTGAATTATTACCTTTTCCGAGACTTCATTTTGTTTTGAATTTTCTTCAATTCTTTCATCAGCCTCGAAGATATCTATTCTTTTATTATCTTCTTTAATCTGCCCTGATTGATTTTTTAGCTCAGTTTTTACTTCAATCTTTGAAACTTCGGTCTCAGCTTTACTATCTATCTCTTTTTTAATTTTCTCAGAATTATCAAGAGTAATCATATTGCTGCCAGTTTTTAAGCTTGAAATTTCTGGCATAACTTTTTCTGGCTCATTTTCGAGATTTAGATTTTCGAAATTTGAACTAGAAACTTTTCGCTCTGGAATTTCAACCGTATGTTCACCGTGAAAAACTCGAAGTTTATTGCTATCATCACCAATCCGATATACACCAGCATAAAACTCTGCCCGACTTGGCGTAGTAGTTTTTTGCTCCGCAATATTAATTTCATTTTTTT
>CALIMO010000040.1 GCA_938045655.1 uncultured bacterium | reverse complement strand
GGCATAAAGAATCTGTCGTTTGCGTTTCGATCAAGTAGCTCGGCAAGTCGCTCACGCATTTCTCTCGCAGCTTTGTTGGTAAAAGTTACCGCCAAAATTTCCTCGCTCGCTACGCCGTGCGCAATTATATTCGCAATTCGGTGCGTTAAGGTTTTGGTTTTTCCACTTCCTGCGCCAGCCAAAATTAACATCGGCCCGCTTAATGTTTCCACCGCCTCTTTTTGGTTTTTATTTAATCCTGCCGTAATTTCCATTTTTCGATTATAACAAATTTTCTTTTAAATTTCCATTTTTTTCGAAAATGTGCTAAAATATTTTTATGGAAAATCACGCTTATTCTGATAAAAATCTTGAAGAATTTTTGCAAAAATATTTTGGTGTTAATTTTGGAATTGAAGAAGTTATTTCGCGCAATCTTTCGGTTGGATATTCAGCTGAAGCCACAATTTTCAAAAGCAAAAAAGGTCGTGTTTATGCTTTTATTTCGCTTGAAGCTCGTGCGACTTTGGGCGATATTCAATATATTCTTTCAAAAATGAATTTAAAACCTGCATTTTTCTTTCCGCCAAGTGGTTTCGAAAACTATTTTTACGACCGTGCCAAGGTGCAATTTTTAGAGGTGTTCCCGGGGCGCCACGATGTGAAAGATGAAGAATTGCGATATTATAAAAAACGCGTGCTTTATAACCCTGCCCTTGTTGAAATTTCTGAAATCCGCGATGGCGAAATTCGCTGTTTTAATACTGATTCTATTGGTTCGTGGCGAACGGCTCAAAGGTATTCTTACAAAAAAATTTTAATGAAATAAATTAAAATTGTGGAAAACTAAAAAATCCTAAAAAAAGTGCTTGCAAAATGATTATGCTTATGGTTTAATGGTTGCATACGGACAGACCGTAAATAAAAATAACAATAATAATCGTTCATTAGAAAGGTGGATTTTCAGTATGAACTCAATTAATAAAAATAATAAAAAAGGTTTCACAATTATTGAAGTTGTGCTTGTGCTAGCTATCGCAGGTCTTATCTTCTTGATGGTATTCCTAGCACTACCTGCTCTACAACGAAGCCAACGAGATACGCAACGAAAGAATGATCTAAGTAGAATACTGGCAGCTTTAAATGAATATAAAGCCGCAAATAAAGGAAAGCTACCGTCCAATCAAGGAGAAGCTACTTTAGGTGATTTTCCGAAAAAAGATAAAGATGCGACAGGATTTGTAAAGAACTATCTATTCAAAAATGGCGAAGAAATGAAAGATCCAAGCGGACGAAATTATGCATTGTTCGATAGAACTCCACACAAATTAGAATATAATGATTATAAAGAAGAGATAGATATTGAATGGTCGGCAAATGGAGTATGCGATCCATCACAACCAAATGGAGTAAGAAAAGAAGAAGGAAGTAACGGCAAAGTGTCACTTCGAATAGTACTAGAAGCTGGTGGATTCTATTGCGTAAATAACTAGATATATGTAATAAAAAAAACAGCTTTTTACTAAGAGAGCTGTTTTTTATTGGTGGAACATAAAATACATCCTAATATCATTATTCCAAAAAGCCTATCATTAAGATTACCTGAATAGAATAGACTTTCACAAAATTAAATAACTCCCCAAAGAGAGTTATTTAATTAAGTTTTATAGATTAAATACTAACCTTCAACGCAGTTTGCAACGCCATTTTCAGTCTTAACAGAAACGGCAATTCCACTACCAGCTAC
>CALIMO010000039.1 GCA_938045655.1 uncultured bacterium | reverse complement strand
ACAAAAATAAAAAGCACAACTTTTGCTGTGCAATTTATTTAGTCAACTTTAATATATTTTTGAATCTTACCGTCTTTTTCGAGCTGTTCAAGTTGTTTATTGAACTCGGTAAATTTAATTTTTATTGATTCATAACTAACTTCATTATCAGTTTTTTCAATCAATTTAACGATATAATAGCCATCACCCGAGTTTGAAATAAACGGTTTCGAAACTTCACCAACTTTTAATCCTGCCGCAATTTTAGAACGACCACCATCAATGTTAGTTTTTCGAACTTTTCCAGGTTTTGCATATTCAATTTTATCACCAAAATGTTCAACAGCTTTCGAAAAATTATTTGCATTTTCACTTAAATATTTCGAGACCTCATTTTTAAGATTTTCAGCCGTTTTATCAATTTGTGCAGTCACTTTTCGGCGAAGGAGCGGCAACTCAATAAACATTCGGCGATATTCACTTGGTGAAAGATTATAATTATCAGCCGCAATTTTATATAAAGCGCTTTCAGTAAGCTCAGTATTTTGTATTTTTCGCTGTGCATCGAAAGCTTCGCTAATTTCTTTATCTGAAACTGAAATTCCAAGTTCACGAGCCTTTTTTTGAGCATAAGCGTTTGCGATTGCATTTTTCATTGCTTTTGATTTATTTAAAGTTGAAAGTGCGCTTATATTATTAGCTCCTTCAATTTCATCTTTTTTAGCATTTGCAATTTGCATATTTGCTCGATATTCCATCAAATAATCACTATAAAGTGCTTCCTCCCCATCAACTTTTGCAATCGGAAACGGAAATATGGTTGTAAAACGATAAACAAACTCACTAGTGTTTTGAGCCTGATAAAGCTGATACCAAAGCAAGCTCGCACCTGTAATTAGAATTACACCAGCAATAATTAAGGCGTTAATCACTAAACGATTTTTACTATATTGTACAGGATATTTAAATTTTTTACCCTTATTCAAAATCTCACGACGTTGTTCTTCAAGTGTCGTATTTGTAATTTTTGCAATCTGGCTTTCATGAGATTCAGGTTTTTTTGAAACCTTATCTCTAATTTTTTTGGCTTTTTCTCTAATATTCTTCATTTTCTCCCTCCATTTCAACTTTCGAAATCGCATCTTGAATTTTATTATAAATCTCTTCTGGATGTTCAACATTTTTAATTTCTAGATCACCCACAATTGTAAAAATATTGATTGTTCCAAAATGGAAAATTTCACCAAAAAAACCTGGGATTTCAAAATTAACACTTTGAATTTTCGAAAGCGGTAAGTCCATCATTTTTCGCCCAAAAAAGCCTTTTTGTGTAATCTGGCGAATCCGCTCATTCGAAACAATATAAAGAGAATAATACCAAAGCATAAATTGATAAAAAAATAAAATCAAACCAACAATAAATCCACACAAAGCAATCCAAAGTGCATCCATTAGATTATCTGATGTTAGCATAAAAAATGTTGGCAAACAAGAAATCGCAAAAACACCCAAAAAAAGGTAAAAACCCTTTCGCATTGCAATGATATGCTTTCGAAACATAAAGAGAAATTCTTCGCCTTCTCTTTGACCTTTAAAAATTTGTTCTTTCATAAATAAATTTAGTGGTACCCCGGATAGGAATCGAACCTATAACCTTTTCCTTAGGACGGAACTGCTCTATCCAATTGAGCTACCGAGGCTCACTACTCTATTTTACCAGATTTTTAAAAAAATAGCGAGATTTTAACGCGTAAATTTTTCGCGAGGTGAAGTGTAGTCGTAAATTTCGAAATCTGAAAACCAGTGCGAAATTTCTTGTTTAGCTTCTTCAATGCTACCTGAAGCATGAATTAGATTCGGAACCCCAACATTGTGCTCATCTGCATAGCCAAAACTCATGTGCGAATAATCTCCACGAATTGTACCAGGAAGTGCCGTTTTTGGTTCAGTTCCACCAACAAGTTTTCGCACCAATTCAACCGCCTCCACACCTTCAAAAACCATTGCAATTACAGGCCCTTGAGTCATAAATTCCAACGCCATGTCAAAAGCTTTTTCACCGCGCCGTGTGACCATTTTGCCAATTCCTTCATAGTGCTTGTGATAATGTTCTTTGCTTGGGAAAATCATTTTTGTGCCGATTATTTTTAAACCAACCCTTTCGAAACGCGTTAAAATTTCTCCCACAATCCCACGCTGAACAGCATCTGGCTTGAATAAAATTAATGTTCGCTGAATTAATTCTTTCGACATAAAACTCCTTCTTAGACTTCTTCATAAATTATACTATTTTTTATAAAAAAATGCTATAATAAGATTATGTATATTTCTGAAGGAATTGAAGATTTTATTGAGTCGCTCGAAGTTGAAGGTGGCCGTTCGAAAAAGACGGCCGAGAATTATCGGCTTTATTTGGAGCGATTTGTTGAATTTGCAGGAGATATTCAAGCAAAAGAAATTACCTCAGAATTAGTTCGAAAATATCGTTTATGGCTTAATCGTTACGAAAATGAATCCGGCAAAGATTTAGGGCGAGCTACGCAAGCCTATCACTTAATTGCCCTTCGAAGATTTTTAACTTATCTTGCTCGGCGTGATATTAAAAGCTTGGAACCTTCAAAGATTGAGCTACCAAAAATTGTAAAGCCACAAGTGAATTTTTTGCATTATGAAGAAATTGAGCGCTTGACTGCTGAAATTCCAAATGAAACCGAAAGTGATTTACGAGACCGCGCAATTGTAGAATTACTCTTTTCGAGTGGTTTGCGTGTTTCTGAACTTGTGAATTTAAACCGTGGAAGCATCAATACAAAGCGGCGTGAATTTACTGTTCGCGGAAAAGGAAACAAAGACCGACCAATTTTTATTTCGAAAAAAGCCGCAGAACATATCGAAAATTATTTAAACACCCGAAATGACAACTTACAACCGTTATTTTTAAATTATTCGCGGCGATACAAGAAACCTTCGACTGATGGAAATTATCGGCGGATTACACCACGTTCGGTGCAAAGGATGGTTGAAAAATATGCAAAACTTGCTGGAATCACAAAACACGTTTCACCCCATACAATGCGACATTCTTTCGCAACAGATTTACTCGTGAATGGTGCGGATTTGCGCTCAGTGCAAGGAATGCTTGGCCACGCCAGCATTGCAACAACACAAATCTATACGCATATTACCGACCAACATCTAAAAGAAATTCACGAGAAATTTCACAGCGAAACAGAATAAAAGTGGCTTTCGAAAGCCACTTTTTATCTGCCAAGAGTTCGGACAGTTAAATCGAATCTATTAACTGCACAATAATTACTTTTAATATTCCCTTCACAATTATACGTGCTTACATCTATATCACCGTTGTTCGGTGTTCCTAAAATATAAGAAATATTAACGATCATTTGGTTTGATGCACTATTTTTTAAATTAGGCGAGGTTGAAAAATTAATTCCATGCAATCGAAGATCAATTTCACCGCCAGTTAGGATTTCTGTAACATTGTTGTCACGAGGTACCCTTCGCCAAATTGTATTTTCGGCACCATCAGCGCAATAAGATCTAGCAGTATCGCGAACTTTTACTAATTTAACGGCACTAATATCATCGAAAACTATCCGTCTTCCATCACCTATATTCCACAAGTAGCTCACGGTTCCAGTACAAAATGCACCGGCTGCGCCAGTAGATTTGTAAAATTTACCATCAACACCACCGCTCCAATCATCAAGCATTGGTGAAGAATTGAAAGTCTTAGTAAAATCTGCATTAATTGTGCGAGCAGCAGTGTTTAAATCTTTATAAGTTGTACCACGAGTAATCGTGTTCGTCATTTGAATAATTAAGCCAGCAACGCCAACGAGCAAAAATGCAATCACGCCCATTGCTAGCATTAATTCCATAATCGTAAAACCTTTTTTAGTTCCTTGGGTCATATAACCTCACAATCGTTCCAAGAGTTGTTTTTACGTTAGTTCCTGGCGCAGACCAACATGCACGAATATGAAAATCATAATATTTCGTATTTGGAGCATGAACTTTTTCAACCCAAATACCTTGCGCACTTCTATAAGGAAGGTCATCACGTAGCCAGTTCGCATTATTATCTTTATCATCACCATAAGCAATTCGCGGATAAGTTATTGCATTAACTATTTTTTCATTATGATAACCACGATTCGTCACCATATCTCTTGTTGAGATAACAAAAGCACTTGAGCCTCGACTACATTCCCCAAGTGGGGTTGCTGAGCCTTGAGCGTCTTTCGTTAAGCTATTTTTCCATAATTCTGCTGCAGGGCTTGAAACCTCTGAGCTATCTGCACGATATTCAGAAATAAACGCCGCATTAGCAAAACGCAAAGCTTCCGCTTGAGTATCCATAGCATTTCGCGCCATAGTAAGCTGCAAACTTGCTAGTGCACGCGACATTCCATTATTCATTGCGGTCAACCCAATCATCATTACAGTTGCAAAAACAGCAATAGCAAGAAGCACTTCAATTAATGTATCACCTTTTCGAAATTTCATTATAAATTCTTTCCATCAATTATTACATCACCAAATCTTGCATCACCCTTTCTATCGCCTCCACAAGAAGAGCCCTTAGGACCGTCAAGAGGCGCGATTTCAACGGCAGAAGCCGAAGGTCCAATTTTTACAACTTTATTTCTATCGCCGAAGAAATTGAAACCGCCAGCATACCACTGTACTCCGTCGTTAGAAGGTCGAACGCAAACATTAACTGTTTTTCCATTTTTAATAACAAAATCACTATTCACATTTATATCTCTAAAAGCGGCTATAAGGCCATCATTATCAAGAGAGCCATGTTCTATCATTGCTGAAGTACCGAAAGAAATTATTGAATTATCAATAGGAGACCTTAATATTAAAACACCAGTGATCGTATCTAAACCATGCCACTTGTTATCGCCACTCGTTATTGAGGTAACTGCACTTTTATAGCTGAATGCCCGTATCCCACTAGCACTAGTTATCCTATTATCTGTAACATTTTTATATGTTCCGCGCCATTGCAACTCTATATCCTTTGGGCCTTTTACACTATTCTTACCACCATCAAGAACAAACTTTGTTGCACGTAAAGCCTCTATGCTGTTTCTACATTCTCTTAAATCACCATGTAATTTGCCATTCTCATCTATTGCCCGACAATCCTTTGATATATCTATATCTTTTCCTATAACATCAAAAACCCTAAATCGCTCTTGTCCAAGAGTTGCATTTTCATTCCCAGGAATAACATTTCCATTATATAAAGAAATATACTTTCCAAGTATCACACAATTACTTGAACCAGTTAATTTACCGCTATTATCTTTTAAAATACTTATATTTGCGCCAGACGTGTCACATTTAATTTTTGTAGAACCCTTATCGTTAGTTTGATTTTCTACATCCGAAAACACACTCTGAATATCTGATTTAAAAGTATTTACTGAATCATTATAGCGCTGTTTTTCAATACTAGCATTCCAGCCAACAAGCATAGTTGCCAACATTAAGCCAGAGATACCCAAAACAAGTATCACTTCAATAATCGTAAAAGCTTTTTTCATTGTAAAGTTTTCCATATTTACTCCTATTATACCATAAGCTTTTTATTTTTACATTATCAAATTGATAAAAAATACCAAAATTTGCTGTTGAAGGGCTAACAAAATTAAAGCCGCTAGAATCATTGCCGGGCCAAATGGAATTTGTGTTCCACGTTTAACTTTTCGAAAATGCAAGATAGATTGAAAAACTGCAAAAACCAAGCCCATAACATTCGAAAGGAAAAGTAGAAAAATTGCAAAGACTGGGTGATTTGGTAAAAGAAAAATCAAGCCAACCGCCAAAATCCAGTCACCACCACCAACCCATTGCTCTTTCGAAATTTTTGCAAGCACAAAATAGATCAACGGGAAGAACATCATTGAAATTACTAAGTAAAAAACGGATCTCAAATTAAATCCACCAGAAACTGTCAAAAATCCAGTTGCCCAATAAATAAACGCTAAAATATTAAAAATATACAGAAGTTTGGTTGGCAAAAGCGACCACTTAGCGTCATAAATAAACATAATTACAAGTGGAACCAGAGAAATTAGCAAAACGAAAAGTCTGATT
>CALIMO010000038.1 GCA_938045655.1 uncultured bacterium | reverse complement strand
TTGAATTTTACAATTTCGAAATTTGAAGAAATTTATAATTTCGTTATCGAAAAGAAAAAGCAAGAACCGCGAAATTGGCTCGAAAAACTATCGCGAAAATTAAAGAAATAATATGATTCTTAGTGTAGAAATTACTGAAAAATCTTTTGGCAACAAACAACTTCTTCAGAATATAAAATTTAGCATTGATGAAGGTGAAGAAGTTGGTTTAATTGGGAGGAATGGAATTGGAAAATCCACACTTTTTGGCATTTTGCTTGGCCGTGACCAAGATTTTTCGGGCGAAGTAATTTTTCGGAAAGGTTCAGTTATTGCCAGCACACAACAGGAATATTCCAGCGTTGGTGAGCAAACTGTGCTTGATTTCATCTTGAATGATCTGCCGGAATACGCTCATCTTTCGAAACTTTTGCGTGAACTTCCTGAAAAAATGGGCGAAAATATGATGCTGATCGAAAAATATACTGATGCCTTAAACCGTTTTCAAGAGAAAAATTTCCACTTTATTGAAGATAAAATTAAAGCTGAACTTCGTGATTTTGGCCTTGGTGGTTTCGAGAATCGCCAGATGAAAACGCTTTCGGGCGGTCAGAAGCGCTTAGTTGATACGATTAAAATTATCCATTCGAAAGCTGATTTGGCGCTCGTTGATGAACCAACTAACTTTATGGATTCTCATGCAAAGAATCGTTTTTTGAACTGGATGAAGAATTCTAATGAAGCTGTTTTAGTGATTACGCACGACCGTGATGTGCTTTCGAAAGTTGATAGAATTATCGAAATTCGTGACGGCAAAACTTATATTTTTAAAGGAAATTATAACGATTATTTGCGGGCAAATATGTTTTCGACGACTAATCAAATTCAAGATTTTGAAAGTATTCAGCGCCGAATTGCAAATTTGAAAGATAAAGTTCATGAATATCAACGAATGAAGGAAAAGGCTCGTGATCCGAGTACAATTCAACGGTTTAAGCGGCTCGAAAATAAATCGCGAGAGGAGCTCGCGGATCTGGAGCTGATTGAAAAACCGAGTTTTTGGATTGATCAAGCAAATGTTGAAAACCTAGGTTTTAATGCGGCGAAATCTTATCAAAAATTTAAGGCCAAAAATGTTAAAATTGGTATTAAAAATGAAGAAACACGTTCGGTGCGAAGTTTAGTGCGTACGGAAAATCTTGCACTCGGCTATGGCTCGCTTGAAGATGCGCTTGAAAATAAAAATGGCGCAAAAATTCTTTTTGAAAATGTAAATTTTGATTTAAAAGTTGGTGGAATTTTGGAGATTTTTGGTCGAAACGGCGTTGGAAAAACCAGCTTAATTAAAACGATTTTTGGCGCAGAAAATGAAAAAGCGGAAATCTACGATGGTAATATTTTTCTTGATGAAGCCGCGAGAGTTGGAATTTATAGCCAAGAAATTAGTTCTGATTTTTTCGAGATGAATCTAAAAGATGCAATTGAAAAAATCTACCTTGACCAAAATATTTCAATCACGGAGGAAAAGATTTATCGAATTTTACATCAATATCTCTTTTCGACTGAAGATTTTGAAACGCCTATTCGTGAACTTTCTGGCGGGCAAAAGGCAAGATTTCAGCTGATTAAAATGCTTTCGAATGAACCGCAAATTTTGATTTTAGATG
>CALIMO010000037.1 GCA_938045655.1 uncultured bacterium | reverse complement strand
TGAGCTTTAGTGAAAATGTTAGTCTAAAAAAGCTTGCAAATGGAAATTGGATTAAAACTTTGCATGCAAAATTTGGTGAAGGCGCAGAAGAAATGTTCGGCATCAATGAAATTAATGAAGAAAGTGAATTAGAATCTCGCGATGTGCGAATCATCGCCTTTATCGAAAAGAGTTTAGCTTAATATAATTAATCTCAGTAACAATAAAAGACCCCTTAAATTTTATTGAAAGAGGTCTTTTATCTTATCTATTCTATTTAATAGTTTTTTCTAATAACAATTATGGAAATTACAGAAAGTGCAGCACCACCCATGAAAAGTAAATTCTTAACAAAATTATTTTCGAAACCTGTGTTTGGTGCGCTGATATTCTCTTTTAGCTTCTTCTCTTCTTTTACTGGGTTCGAAGGTTTTTCAGGTGCAGGAACGCTTTTCTTTTTATAAACAAACGTTACAATCTTTACACCTTCTTCAACTTTTCCAGTTTTAGGCGATGAGTTTTTAAGTAGTTCAGCTTTTTCGAATCCTTCGAATTGCTTTTCTTCAGCAGCATAGTCTGTACCTACTTGAACTTTATTTGCTAGCAAGACTTCAGGAGCAAGGCTTGTACCGTTTTCATCTTGATAGCGCACAATCACAGATCCACGCTTTTTGATATCTGCGTAAGGTTTCATTTTTGCGCCACTTATAATACTTGTAGCCGTCTTGTCTAGAGAGAAATATTTATCATTTCCTCGGTAGATTTCTGTAGTTGCAGAAATTGGGTTCAATTTGTTCTCGTTATAGTTAATTGTTTTTTCGCTAGTGTCCAAAATAGTTAATTTTGGCAAGAATTGATACAAAGCTTTATCATCGGCAATTTCTACAATCTGGTATACTAACTCGTGGCTTGAATTTTTTATAACTTTATACTTTAAGTTTACGCCAGTTTTAAGCAAGATGCCTTTTGAAGTAGCATTATCACCAAAGTTAGCATATAGCTCCTGAGTATTTATAGTGCCAACTGCGCCCTCTTTCGGATTCAATTTTGCATCAAACGCAACTCCAGAAGATTCAGGTAATTTCATCTTAACAATGTCGCCTGGTTTAATGTGTTTAGGATTATTTTTATCAGACTGCATCAATCCAAAGTCAAATATTGTGCCATTTAAATTTTCGCCATCTTGGCTAGAGGCGCGAAAAACATTAAATCTAAAATCAACTGCTGGCGTTATTTTGCCAACCCCATTAATAGTGCCAGTTTTATGTGCAATTTCTTTATTATTCACTTTTACGGAATGTTCAATATTATATTTATGATTAACCCAAGCAGAATTATTTTCTGAGACAAGCTCTATCGAAAGTTTCATATCGGAAAACTTTTTAGCTTGATCATTGAAAACTAGTCGATACTCAGAATTTCTAGCCGAGCTTTTCTCTGGAATAATATCATTTGCTTTAGGGTTTCCCTTAATAGCTCTTTTATTAAATAGTTCAACGACAGTATTTTCAGTTTTAATAAGTTTCATCTTTCCGATAATAATATCTTTATAACGGATTTCTTTATCTGGTAACCCGGTTTCAATAATATTTTCAAATCTAATATCAACATAATCGCCAGCATTAATATTCTGACCATTTTTAACGCTAATATTGATCTTAGTATTAGTCCAATTGGCCGAACCGCCCGAAGAAAGCTCTTTAATCTCACCCGTTGCATCAACATCAATTCTCTTTGCTGTATCAGCAAATGCAGGTTGAGCTAAAAATAAAGCACAAACAGCGCCCAGAAAAGCATAAACTGCTATTTTATTCTTAAACATTTCTCTCCCTTTATTTTTATTACTTATGCTTAAAATTATAACTGGTTATGCATAAAAAGTCAAGACTTTAAAAAACACAAAAATAAAACTCCACCGTTATTAGTGGAGCTTTATTACGAATGCACTATTTGTTATTTATTAACACCAAGTTCAATTCGTGAGAATTGTCGCACAACGATATTTTCACCGAGTTTTGCAACAGTTTCTTTCAAGAATTGCTCAACAGATTTGCTATCATCCATAATGTAAGTTTGTGGAAGAACTTTTTCAGCAAAGTATTTTTTCACTTGGCCGTCAACAATTTTAGCAGCAATTTCAGCTGGCTTTCCTTCTTTCGAAACTCGCTCTTCAGCTTCAGCTTTAACGCGAGCAATTTCTTCAGCTGGAATATCAGCCTCAGTAGCATAAACTGGCGCCATAGCAGCAATTTGCATAGCAATTTGGTGTGCGAAATTTTTGAAATCTTCAGTTCGCGCAACGAAATCAGTTTCACAGTTAACTTCAACAATTACACCGATTCGACCACCGTGAACGTAAGCTTCAACCAAACCTTCGCGAGCTTCGCGGTCACCTTTTTTCTCAGCCTTTGTTAGACCTTTTTTGCGAAGAGCTTCAAGAGCTTTATCAAAATCACCTTCAGCTTCAACAAGGGCTTTTTTGGCATCGGTCAAGCCAAGACCTGTCAATTCTTTAAGTTTCTTAATTTCTTCAATAGAAACAGCCATTTTTATCCTTTCGAATTTAAGAATTATTTATCAGTTTTAGCTTCTTTGATAGCTTCGATCACATAGTCCAAAAGCAATTTAACACCTTTAATAGCGTCGTCATTGGCTGGAATTACGTAATCAATTCCGTCTGGGTTCACATTTGTATCAACAATTGCAACCACTGGAATATTCAAAGTTTTAGCTTCTCGAATTGCGTTTGCATCAGCGATTGCATCAGTTACAAACAAAATTCCTGGGCGACCCATCAAGTCTTTGATTCCACCATATTTTGTGTTTAAAGCTTCAATTTCTTCAGCATATCGTTGAACTTCAAGTTTTGAGTATCGTTTTGCGAGTTCACCACTGTCCATTCGTTTTTCAAGAGTTTTCAATTTCTTGATTTGTTGGTTTACAGTTGCTGAGTTTGTAAGCATTCCACCCACCCATCGTTCAACAACATATGGTTGTTTTACGCTTTCGGCAGCTTCGCGAACAGCTTCTTTAACTTGTTTTTTAGTTCCCACAAAAAGAACTTTTCGGCCAGATTCAACAGCTTTAGTAATAGCTGGAAGAGCCTTTTCAAGACCTTCAACAGTTTTAGTTAGATCGATAATGTGGCTATCTTGACGCTTACTGTGAATGTATGGCGCCATTTTTGGGTGCCAGCGCGAAGTTTTGTGACCAAAATGAACGCCAGCTTCAAGCAATTGCTTGATATCAACTTTTACAGACATTTTAACTCCTTTGTCTTCATTTTTGAGGTTATTTTCGAAATTATATTCGAAAGGAATTCTCCCAAAAATTGTTTCATTAATTTATATTACCTTTCGATTATATCATATTTAAAACAAAAAGAAAAGAGGCTTTCACCTCTTTTCCACCATCTCTAGCTCTTAAAGTTAGAACTTCTTTCGAATAACAACTGCACTACTGATCAAAGTTAGAATCATAGAGCTCAACGCAAGTAATGCATTAGAATTCTGCCTTTCTACACCAGTATTTGGAGCATAAACCAAAACTGGAGATATTTTTGTTTTAAATTCACTTTTATTGTCTATTTCCTGTGCTGGAATTTTATCATCTTTCGGAATTATATTCTTTTTATAAATAATATTTTTGACAATATTTTCACTATCAGCATTAACTGCTAATTCATTTACAGTTTCTTTATCGTAAGTATATCCTTCAATCTTCGGAGCATTAACCTTTTCGAAAGTATGAACTTTTTTCCAATCACTATCATCAACAGTATAAGTTTCTTCAACTAATTTACCACGATAACATGACCCGTTAGTAATTCGTTTGAAATATGCCTTCTGAACTGTAGGTTTAGCAGCAATAGATCCATCTTTATATAAATAATTAATCGTTCGTTGTACAGTTTTATTTTCTACAAAACTGCAAGGGTATATAGGTGGAGTATCCACTGTATCAAAATCCTGAATAGTGTCTCCATTGATATCTTTCACTTTAGACACCACAGAGAGCTGCCTCAACCATGGATCTAGTAGCATAGATGAAACATCAATAGTTGTAGAAAATGTTCCGTCCGCTTGAACGATTGCCGAACCATTTTTAACAGGATTATCCAACATAAATCCTTCATTAACTCCAAATGTTACAGTTTCACCTGCAGGTACATTTTTAGTAGTTCCAGTAATATTTAAAATTCCACGTTTTTCATCTAATGTTATAGTTGTATCGATACTAGTTTGCGCAATGTAATCTATATCGAAAACATCATTATCTACCCCGGGGCCATAAGGAGCGTAACCATTCCAAGAACCCTTCATGCTAACAAATAATTTTCCATAAGGTAATGACGAAATATCTATATCAACCTTATATGGAGTGCCATCTTGTTCAAAATAATTATTTGTTATTTTTTCATATTCTTTCACGCCAATATAATTTTCTTTCGTTACTGGAACTCTAACCATTTTACCACCTGTAGTTTTTACAGTGGCAGTAAGTGTCTGGTTTTTTGCATTTTCCAAATTCTCAATTTGGCCATAAATCGTAAGGGTCTTTTGTGAATCAATACAGTATTTCCTTATACTAATTGTATAGTTAGAATTTCCAACTACACCACTAGTATTACCGCACCGCTCTACAGAAGCGTATGCACTATTATTTACTCCCTCAGAAAAAACGCCAAAAATAGAAAAGGCGCAAAATAGGATAAAAAACCCAAATTTTCTTTTCATATATTACTCCATATTTAAAATTTATTTCAAGACTATCCTAATACACCTTAAAACTAAAAGCAAGCATAGGCATTTTATT
>CALIMO010000036.1 GCA_938045655.1 uncultured bacterium | reverse complement strand
GGCTACCCGATTCTAAATAATCCCCAGAATATCATATCTCTATCCGTTTCCAGAGCGCTTTTCTGAAAGATGTTCATCATCTCTTGGTGCAATAAAATCTGCATTTTTTTCATCTAGCCTTGCAATCACTTTTCGAACAAGCCGCTCAGGGTTATTATCATAAATGATATCTTTTATTCCTGGAGCTTCAACATTTTGCAAGAGTGTTGGAACATAATCCGCCAAAGCAGTACTTCCAAGTAAAATACCGCAAACCTTGCGAGATTCCAAAGCAGTCGCAAGTTCGTGAAGCGAGCCCATTCGACCACCAACCGTAATAACCGCATCACTCGAAAGCACCAAATGCGTATCACGCCCAACATAACTCATTCCCGTAAAATTAATATAATCAAAAGGCTTAAACGGTAATTTATATGTATTAACATGCTGGCGAAAACTTGAAGCCGGCGAAAAACCAATACTTAATCCCGTTCGCCCCTTAACGCTCACTGCGCCCAAAGCTGCGTGATGCGGTAGACCGACCGTTGCACCAGTTGTTAGAATTTTTCCCTGTCGAACAATCTCTTGCCCAAGCCTAAAAGCTAAATCTCGTGAAGCTAAAACGCTATCACCCGTTGCCGCTCCCGAAACACAAATTTGATATCTCATTCTTCTCCTTTTAAAATAATTTTTCTTCTATTTGCTTGATTGAATAATTCGAAAATTCCCGCTGATATTCTTCAAGAATTTGATGTTTTAATTCTTTTTCGAAAAAAGTTTTTGAATGTTCAGCCAAATTCATTATTCTTTTATTTTTTTCAACATCTTTTTTGTTTGCTGAAACCAAACCATCTTCTGCAAAAAATATTGCATTGCCAAATTCAGCCCAAAATCCTTCATCGTTCAGATGATTAGCTAAAGCCGAAAAAGCTTCAATCATCAAAATACTATCACCAGAAAACCCCAACCTTTTCTCAATATTATGTGATTTTCGATACAACTCCGCCATAATTTGAGCCGAAACACTCTTTAATTCTGGTTTTTTAGCTTCTATTTTCAAAACGCCAAAATCAAATTTTCTTGCATAAGCACCGCTCAATCCGAGCAATTCCGAAAGTTTATAACTTCTCATAACCGAATCTCCTGCATCGGCATTGAATGAAGCTTTGCATTCTTATATAAAATCCCTTTTTTTGCGCCCATATATTGAATTACTGACGTTGAATTTGCACTAGCGAATAAAATACTTTCTTTAATATCAGCACCCTGAGCCCACTGGCTCACAAAACCCGAACCAAACGCATCACCAGCACCAGTTCTATCTAGCGATGGCACATCTTCATACATTCCAGCACGAATAATTTTGTCATCAGAAGCCGCCCAAACACCATTCGCTCCATCTGTTAAAATTGCAACTTCCACAAAACTACAAGCATTTCGAACCAGTTCCTCAGCAGAGACTCCCTCAAAAATTAAACTCGCCTCCTCTTTATTTACAATTAAAATTTCAATATCTTGAAGTAGAGTTCGAACTTTTTCAGGCTCTTGGAGCTCTTTCTTGCCGGGGTTCCATGCTATTTTTGTACCCTTTTTTATAGCTTCTTTAAAAATTTTTAGAAGCGCATCAAATCTACCAGCTAAGTTTGAAACATAAATCCAATCAAATTCACCATATTTTAATTCAAAATTTTCAGCGTAAATATGTTCCGAGGCACCACGATAAGTCAAAATTGTTCGTTCACCATTTGGCGCTAAAATAATAGTTGAATAATCTGTATTAAATCTTTTCGAAAATTCAACACGCGAAGTATCAATAGATTCTTCATCAAGCATTTTTAAAATTTGTTCACCCGAAGAATCTTCTCCAACTACGCCCATAAAACTTGAAATCAGACCTTGCCTCGCAAAAGTTGTTGCAGCATTAGTGGCGCCACCACCACTCGAAATCTCAATATTTTGAATATCAATTTTCGAACCGAGTTGAAATTCAACTACATCTTGGTTTTCCGCCATTGAAATCAAACGAAATTCAGGTGAATTACTCAAAAAAACATCCTGAGTAGACGCTCCAATTGAAAGAATTTTTGGCAAATTCACTTTTAAATTGCCCCTTTTCGGTTAATCTCAGCTTCCATCTGCTTATAGTTTTGTTCAGGATTTTGTGAATTCATAATTGCCGAACCAACATTTATAACATCAACACCAGATTGCGCCAAATTGAAAATATTTGAAAGATTAGCTCCGCCATCCCAGCCAATCTCAACATTACTGTTAATCTTTTTAATTAAGCGAATCTTCTCGAGTTGCATCATACTTGCATGACCACCCATTTCGCCTAAATTTCCGCTAAAAATCAAAATATGCTCAGCTGCCTGAATTGCGGGCGCGACAGTTTCTGGAACAGTTGAACGAAGCAAAGCCAAACCAGGTTTAATCATCGTTTCGTTTTTAAGCCTTTCGAAAATTGGCACTAAATCTTCCTCGACTTCAGCATGAAAAATAACCATATTTGGATTAAGCTGAATAATTGTATCAATATGTTCGCTCGGGCGAGCAACCATCATATGAATATCAACCTTCCATTCTTGAGGCCACCAAATTTGCGTTTCAGGCAATGTTAAATTAGGTGCAAAATTGCCATCCGTTACATCAATATGAACTCTTTCCGCAAAAGGAAAAATCGCCTCAACTTGAGCTTTATATTCATCTGGATTAGTTGCTAAAATTGCTGGTGTTATTATCGACATCTATACCTCATCAATCTGTTTATTTCTTCTTACGAATCTTGGAGCAGCCGCAAATGGAGTTTTTAGCCAAACATCAACTGTTTCCTTCCACTTAGCTTCAGCTTCATCTTTGTCGAAAACACGGGCTGGTAAACAAATTATGTTGCTGTCATTATCATTGCGAGTCCATTTAGCTTCTTCTGGCTCCCAAACAACAGATGCACGAATACCTTTAAAACGATTCGCCGCCATTCCCATTCCTTGAGCTCCACCACAAATCAAAATTGCCCTTGGATCATATTTTTCATTGGCTCGTATCTTCGAAACTGCTACGCGAGCGAACTCAGGAAAATCATCATTCGGGTCATATTCAAAACCGCCGATATCTTCTATATCGTATCCGCCCTCTTTTAAGTATTTAAAAACTTTCTCTTTTAAGTAAAAACCTCTGTGGTCTGCGCCAAGAAAAATCTTCATTTTACTCCTTAAATATTAGCTGCAACATCTGCAACAATTTCTACTAATCTGTTAGAATATCCCCATTCGTTATCATACCAAGCAACAATTTTAACCAAATTTCCGCCAACAACATTAGTTAGTTCAAGATCAACAATAGAACTGTGAGAATTTCCTTTAAAATCTGTAGATACAAGCGGCTCTTCAGTTACAGTTAAAATACCTTGATAAAAAGGATCAGCCGCAGCACGCTTAAATACCTCATTAATTTCTTCTTTCGTGGTATTTCTTTTCAAAACAGCAGTAATATCACTTAACGAAACTACCGCAGTCGGAACACGCACAGAAAGACCATCAAATTTACCAACCAAAGAAGGAATAACTTTTGCGGTTGCAATTGCAGCACCAGTTGTTGTTGGAACAATATTCTCAGCTGCAGAACGAGCTTCTCGCAAATCTTTTGCAGGAGCATCTAAAATTCGCTGGCTTGCAGTATAAGAATGAACTGTTGTTATCAAAGATTTTTCAATTCCAAATTCTCGTTCAAGAATTGCCATAACAGGAGCAATACAGTTTGTTGTGCAGCTTGCATTCGAAATAATATCATCTTCACGAGTGAGCTCATGTTCGTTCACACCAAGCACAATAAACTTTGCACCTTCACCTTTTGCAGGAGCCGAAATCACAACTTTTTTAGCGCCAGCATTAATATGCGCTCGAGCTTTTTCTGGTTGAACAAATAATCCGGTCGCTTCAATAACAACATCAACACCAAATTCTCCCCAAGGCAAAAGTGCTGGGTCTTTTTCTGCTAAAACATGAATTTGCTTTCCAGCAACAAAAATCGAATTGTCATCATAAGAAACGTCATGATGATAAGTTCCATAAGTTGAGTCATGTTGTAAGAGATGAGCTAGAGTTTTTGTATCTGTTAAATCGTTGATAGCAACAACTTCAATATCATCTCTTTCGAAAGCTAATTTAAAAGCATTGCGACCAATTCGCCCAAATCCATTAATTGCAATTTTTTTAGACATTTCGTCTCCTTTTTTATTAAATTTCCTACAACCATTTTAACATAAACGCTTTTAAAAATCCAGATTTAAAATCGTTGACTTTCAATTAAGCTTATGCTAATATTGTTGCGTTGATATAGAAATTAAAAAATAGTAAATTTCAAAAAGGATTTTCGAATGAA
>CALIMO010000035.1 GCA_938045655.1 uncultured bacterium | reverse complement strand
AGCACCTGCCTCTTAAGCAGGGTGTCGAGGGTTCGAGCCCCTCCTGGCCCTCCAAAATTTGAAAAAATAAATCAGCAAGAATTATCTATCTGCTGATTTTTATTTTATATTAGCTTTGTCTAACTATCTCTGGAGTAATTTCAATATTCGAACCAGCCTGAGCTTCACCGGAAAGCATTTTTCGTGCGATAGTGTTTTCCACAACTCGCTGAATAACTCTTCTCATTGGTCGAGCGCCAAGTTTTGGATCATAGCCCAGATCTGCAAGCAATATTTTAGCTTCTGGTGTAACAGAAACTGTAATTTTTTGGCCAGCAAGAGTTTTGTTTACTCCAACAATCATCAAATCAATAATTTGCATCAGATTTTCTTTTGTAAGTGGTTCGAAAACGACGATTTCATCAAAACGGTTCAGGAATTCAGGGCGAAATTCACGACTTGCAATTAAGTCATTTACAATGATTTCTTCAGCGCTTGTCGAATCGTAACCACGAGAAATCAGCTCTTGAATTCGCTCAGAACCAGAATTTGATGTTGCAATAATAATCGCATCTCGAAATGAAACCTCACGGTTTTTTTCATCTCTTAAAATACCTTCATCTAAAACCTGCAAAAGAGCAGTTAGAACATTTGGGTGAGCTTTTTCAATTTCATCTAAAAGAACAACCGAGAAAGGCTTTTTCATCATTTGAGCAGTTAGAGAACTCGCGTCACGCGCACCATCTGCAATCAATCTTGAGACATCGTCAAGGTTTACAAACTCATTCAAATCAAGACGTACAATATTATTTTCACCATTAAAATAAACTTCTGAAAGTGCCTTCGAAAGCTCTGTTTTACCAACTCCAGTTGGGCCAAGAAATAGAAATGTTCCAATTGGTCTGTTTTGGTTTCGAACACCAGTTCTCGCACGACGCAAAGCATTTGCTACAGCCGAAACCGCTTTTTCCTGGCCAACCATTCTGGCGTGCAATAAATCTTCAAGGTTTAATAAAGTTTCTTTCTCTTCATTAACATTTGCAGTAGCAATTTTTACATTCATTGTTTGCTCAATCGCTTTTTCAACTGAGCTCGCCG
>CALIMO010000034.1 GCA_938045655.1 uncultured bacterium | reverse complement strand
ACATTTTCTGTTAAGATTACCATATTTTTCATTTTCGAAGCGGTATAGTCATAACTGGCTTTTATAGATAAAGCGAAACTTTTAACTTTAAAAATTTTATTGATAGCTTCTTTGGGTAAATGTCTATCAATAACTTCATGAAATTCATCTTCATTTTTACAAAAGCCAGCAATTAAGGTTAATTTGTTGCTATCTTTAAAATTGCTTTCAATAAACTGAGCGATTCGCTCATTGATGGTCTCATTTTGAATTATAAAACCATTCTGGATAATTGGCATTTTGGAATTAAAACTTTTAAAGTGGATGAAACGAGATTTTTATTATCGTTTAACGCTTCAGGCTTATATAAATCAAAATAAAAAATCTGTTGTTGACTTTTTAAAGCTTCCTCAATAGCTTTTCTATGTGAATATGGCGTTAATAGAATCTCATTTTCAAGATACTTAAAAATGTGCTGGTTAATGATTTGCGCTTGTCTTAATTCTTCTGAGTTTTTGGAAGGAATATTCGAAAGATTCACCAAGAAAATCAAAAGGGTCGCCAAGTAAAATTCATTTTCTTGACAATGATTAAGCAATTCTATTTTTTCGCTACCAAAAACAACGGTAGCTTTTTTGGCTTGGTTTAAAAGAGCGGATTTGATTTTAAAAACAGCTTGATTATAATCGAAAGTTTCATCACGGTTTAAATCTTTCAAAATATCAGCTATCCTTTGAGACTGAAAACTTAAATCACTAATCGGCAAAGCTTCGCGGTAAAATTCTGGAACTTCTTCATCGCCCGTAAAAATGCGGTTGCTAGAAACACGGTTAATTTCTGGAATAAATGAAATTTTAGGGTTATTTTCACCCACCAATCTATTCAAAACACTATTGACGAAATCTTCTTGGTTTCGTTTTTTCTTTTCAGATTTTTGCAAAATATAGCAAAACCATCCTAATCTAAATTCAGTCATACGATTTCTCCTTGAGATTTCTGAGATTTTTTACCTGATGAATGAGATAAAAATATTCGCTACACTATAATCATAAACAAAGTCGACAATGTTTATAACCTAAATTATACCAAAATCAAAGGAGAAATCTCATGAATCATATTCAAAAGTCAACCCCAAAAGTAGACCTTCCTCAACTTGTTAGCCCCTATCAGTTGGAAGTGGCTAAAACACTGAGTGAAGCGATGGCAGATAATCAAGCCTTGGAGCTTCTCGCTAGCGATATTTTATATAAAGTGGGCAATCTGGCGCTTACTCAGTCTGAAATCCTCAAAAATACGCCAGAAGCTAAAGACTGCACCGAGTATATTCTTAAAGCGTTCACTTATTACGCTACTGAGAAACTGAAATGAGGTAGCTTTATGATGGATTACTTTATAGCTTTTATGATTATCGTCGTTGCCATATTTATTTGGGATTGGTTCGAAAAACCAAAACCAGAAGACAAAAAGCACTGTAGTGAAGAAGAAAACGCCCTGGCAGAATTTCTGGAAAAACGGCAAGAAATCAATCAACTTTTCTTGGTTGCTAAAGCAGAAATGCGAAAAATTTCAAGAAAATAAAATGAGTGTTTAGACTAGACAAATGAGCAAAATATGTCCAAATATACTACTGTTTCATTGCCTAAAATTCATTCCAATCGCTCTAAAAACTGAATACAGTGAAATTTAACTTTTCACCAATTTTCTTGTATAAATAAAGTCAGAAAGGAGACCAGCTATGAAAAAACTAATGTCTTATATTCTTGGATTTGTTGCTTGTGCTTGGCTTATTAACTGGGCGGTGAAACTAATTCTAGAAGTTTGGTGGTTCTTGATTTTGACGACTGCAGTTATTTTCATTGGCTGGCTTGCCTTTCGGATTATTAAATCTAAAGATTGGAGGTAGAGATGAAAAGAAAATTCGAAGCACTATCTTGGAGTGAATTCAACTGGATGCGCCCGTTTAAAATAGATGATGTGAAATCTATGTTAGGTCAACTGGTAGGGCTAAGTCGGCGCAAAGCGGTTATTTTTGAAATTCGATTATCTAAAAATCGCGTGCGCTATCTATTAGGAACAGAAGAACAAGACAAGCGACATATCAGCCAACTAATTCAATCACACCGATCTATTCAGTTTTCAAGAGCTCCTAAATGTGAAGTGATGACTAGCGCTCGTCTAGTAAAAATCAAACAGTCCCATTATGCTCTTAAAACGGATTCAGTGGAGAATATGATTCGTTCCAGTTTGTCTCTGGCGAAAATACTTCAGCCAGATGAGACAGTGGTTGTTCAGTTGGTCATTGGTGCAGGCTCACCACCTCGCCCACAGCCAAAAGACCTACCTAACTTATCTGCTAAATGGTATCAAGTGATTACGAATAATATTCCTGAGCTTTCCGAAAATTCCAAAAAGCTGATGAAACAAAAATTAAATCAATCTACTTTTAAGTGTGAAATTCGTCTTGGTGTCCAATCTCGCAGTATTTTGCGAACAAAGGAATTTCTTACCAGCCTGCTTAGTAGTTTTCGCATGATGGAGTCAAATGCAACCATTGAATTAAAACCACTAGCTATCCAAAAACTTAATCAAGCACAACCTTCTTGGGCTTATCCCTATAGTTTGGGAGTTTCAGACCTCGCTTGTTTTCTGCTTCTACCAATTGGTGAAGAAAATATTGCAGGTGTGCCAAATGTTCACCCTAAATTAGTAGCGCCGCCTTTGGGATACAATGTCAATCGGAAAACTCAGCGAAGTTTGGCACAAACGGTTGAAAGTCAATCAAGACCAATTCAAATTTCAACACAAGCTGGCAAGAAGCATACTGTCTTTATTGGCTCAACTGGTTGCGGCAAAACTACCACTATGAGTCATTTGATTTTATCAGATATACAATCTAAACATCATAGCGTAGTTGTGGTGGACGCCAAAGGTCAACTTACTCATGAACTATTAGAGCGCACGTCAACTGAACACGATGAAGATATGGTAGTCATCTCGCCAACCGCCAAACGAGTTGTTGGTATCAATCCTTTTGAGCTCACTAAGCACGGTATCGAGCCAGAAGTTATTGCAGATTATCTACTGGAGCTATTTAAAGGACTTTATCCTGAACATTTTGGAATTTACTCGCTGGATATTCTATCACATAGTTTTCTAACACTTGCTAGAATTCCAAACACTTCTTTAGTCATGTTACCGAGTTTACTCACTAACCAGTCCTTTCGAAACAAACTATTAAGAGAGTTAAAAGACCCAATTGGGCTGGAAAGTTTCTGGAACTGGTTTGAACTGCTTAGTGAAGCCCAACGTCATCAGATGTTAAACCCCATTTTGAATAAATTCCGCCAGTTTTTGCTTCGACCGCAACTTCGGGCAATGTTGGGACAAACTAATCCAAATTTCAGTCTTGTGGAAATCTTCAAAAGTCGAAAAATCGTATTGATTCCACTAAATAAAGCGATAATTGGTTCAGAGTCTGCGAAACTAATTGGTAGCCTAATCACTTCAATTCTCTGGATGTTAATTTTGCGCCAGTCTTCGGTTGAGCCAAGCAAACGCCAATCGGTCTTTATCTATATTGATGAAACACCGAGTTTCTTAGGAATCCCTAACGCTAACTTAGACGAAGCACTTTCGCAATCTCGCCAATTTAATGTTGGCTGGAATATTGGCTTCCAACACCTCGCCCAGATGTCACCTCAGCTAAAAGCTGGAATTGAATCTAATGTTGCGAATAAAATTGTTTTTGGCTTAAATCTTGATGAAGCTCGCGAAATGGCAAAATATACTTTGGAGGTTGATAAAGAAGATTTTTACAGCTTACCACCATTTTGGGTATATATCAGAACAGAAGTTTCACCTAATACTTATCGATGGATTATAGGCAAAACCTATCCACCTAAACCAAAAATTAGAGATAGTCGGGCACCATTTTTGAATAGTTTGAGCCGATACGGACAAGATATTTCAGAAATTGAAAGCCAATTCGAAAACTACATTTTTGAAAAATCTTCTTCGAAAAATGAAAATTCTAACCAAAAATTAACAGATTTAGGGCGCAAAAAGTATTCCAATCGCTCTTCGAATCGTGTTGATGAAGAAAATTCTTCCACCCCTGATAAATAAAGGTTTTCAGAATTTTTACTCACACGACTTACTCCGTAACTATGCACATTTTACGGGAGCACACCCTTTAAATTTTAATGGAGAACAAAACAGATGAAATGGAATTACAAAACAGATAACGACATGCAAATTCTTTACTTTTTAAGTCAAGCTAGATATGCCACCACCAACCAATTAGCAAGATTATTTTTTGCCAGTAGCGTGAGAGCTGAAACCGCCATTCGCCGTGCTAATTTTGCGCTTCAAAGTCTGAAGAAAGCTGGATTGGTTTCACACTTGAAACGGCGAGTTGGTGGCGCACGCCGTGGCTCTGCTTCTTATGTTTGGCAAATTACTTTTCAGGGACTAAAATTTCTTAAAAACCAAGATGAGACAGTTGTTTTGCGTTATAAAAATAAATACGAGCCAACCCAGCACCACGTTGAACACACTTTGGCAATTACGGAAATCTTTGTTGAGACACTGGAGACCGTTCGAGATTCAGAAAAACTATTGCTTGAAACTTTTTCCTTTGAGCCGAACTCTTGGCGCAGCTACCAAAAACTTTCTGGTGTTGGAATGACTTTGAAACCAGACGCTTATTTAGAATTAGTTAATCACGATTACGAAGACCATTATTTTCTAGAAATAGACCGAAGCACAGAAAGTCTTGCGCGCATTGTAAATACTTGTAAGAAATATATTGAATACTACCGTTCAGGTATTGAACAGCGCCAAAAGGAAGTTTTCCCCTATGTTTTGTGGCTTGTGCCAGATGACAAGCGTAAGCTGGCGATTTCAAAAGCGATTCAAAAAGAACTATATAACTTTTGGGAACTATTCACTGTAATAACACTTGAAGAATACCCAGATTATATCAAGGGAGGAATTTTGAATGAACCAGAAGAATCAAGATAGAGACTCAAAACAGGCTTCACGCACCGCTGATGAAATTTGTCGAATTGGTCGAACGACTTACTTAATCCGTCACCGTTTTACTGGAAATCGCAATCTAGAAAATGTCCTAGAAAGGTTGATTTTAAGCGATAAATCACTACTTTAACAGTAGTAAAAATGGTATAATAGAAGCATAAGGTGTGTGAACTCCAAAAGGAGAAAAACACATGAACAGAACTTTGACAATTTCAGATTATAGACAAGTAGATACTTCAAAACTTTCAGATATTACGGTGGTTTATTGTCGCCTAAGTCAAGATGATGGACTGGACGGAGATAGCAACTCAATTATCAATCAGAAGAAAATTCTGCTTGATGTAGTTACAAGAGAAAATCTCTCTAATCCTATTTTGTTTGTCGATGATGGTTTTAGTGGCACAAATTTTGACCGTCCAGCTATTTCGGAAGCACTTAGATTGGTGGAAAATCGGCAAGTTTCGAACTTTCTTGTAAAGGATTTGAGCCGTTTGGGGCGGTCTTATATTAAGGTTGGTCAACTAACGGAAATTACTTTCCCAAGTTTTGATGTCCGCTTTATCGCCCTTAATGATGGTGTAGATTCAAATAAGCCTAATGAAACTAACTCAATTTTCTTACCAATCAAGAGTCTAATGGACGAAATGTATGCGGCAGATACCAGCAAGAAGATTCGGGCGGTGGTTCAAGCTAAAGCCAAAGCTGGTGAGCGAGTGACTACTAACCCACCTTATGGCTACCTCAAAGACCCAAACAACCCTAAAAATTGGATTATTGACCCAGTTGCTAGCGAAGTTGTGAAGCGGATTTTTCAGGAAGCGAAAAGCGGAAAAAGTCTCTCAGAGATTTCGAAAGGGTTAGAAAGTGACAAAATTTTTAAACCAGACCGCCACCGAATCGAAATTGGTTTGAAACCTATTTCCTCAACTTCAAATGTGGAAACTCTGCCGTATTTTTGGACGCGAGAAACCCTAAGCGCTATCTTAGGGCGTGAAGAATATCTTGGGCATACGGTCAATCTTCGAACTCGTACGAAATCATACAAAGACAAGCGTAAGGTGGATAACCCAAAGGAAGGTTGGTTGGTTTTCAAAAATACTCATGAAGCAATAATTGACCAAGAGACTTTCGATATTGTCCAGAAGATGAGGAATCATAAGCGATCTAATCAACGGTATAAAAATCGGGCTGGTCACGAAAACTTGTTTGCGGGATTGGTCTTTTGTGGAACTTGTGGAAGAAAACACTATTTCTGCCCACAAGAGAAAAACGGACTTAACCACGACCACTACAAGTGTTCTGGCTACCGCAAACCGATTGATGGTTGCGAAAATCCCCACTACATTCAAAAATCCGCCCTGATTGAGATTGTGAGTAGCAAACTCCGCCAAACCATTCAGGAAGCCCACTTCAACCAAGAAACCTTTTTGAAGAAGATAGAACAGCAAAGCCAAGCGCAATTCTGTAAGGATAGCAAACGCCAGCAACTGCAACTTCAAAAGGACGAATACCGCTCTAAAGAGATTGACACCATCATTCAGAAGCTTTATGAAGATAATCTACTTGGTAAAATTTCAGATGAACGCTTTGTAAAGCTAAGTCAGAGCTACGAAGAAGAACAGAAACAACTTCAAACTTCCATTTCTGACTTAACCGAAAAACTCGCCAAACAACAAGAAGATAACCTTAATATCTCCAAGTTTATGGCGAGAATTTCCAAATATACAAAGCTACCAGAATTAACCGTTGAAATAGTGAATGAATTGATTGACAAGATTGTGATTCACAAGCCAACTGGTACGAAACGCAATCGTATTATTCAGATTGACATTTATTATAATTTCATCGGAAAACTAAACAACGAAAAAAGCGAGCCAAACAACTTGGCTCGCTAAACATTAACCCATTTAACTAAACTGCTGGGTGTCAGGTCAGCTAAAGAGGTAGTTTTTAAGTTTTCGAAATTATTATTTAGCGTTTCGCTTTTCGATAATTTCTTGTGCAACATTAGGTGGAACTTCTTCGTATTGTGCAAGCTCCATTGTTGAAGCTGCACGACCTTTACTCATTGAGCGTAGATCAGAAGTGTAACCAAACATATTTGCAAGAGGCACGAAACCTCGAATAAGTTTTGTTCCGCCCATCAAATCATCCATTGAGTCGATTCGACCACGGCGTGAGTTCAAGTCTCCAATCACATCACCCATGAATTCTTCAGGGGTTGTAATTTCAACTTTCATCACAGGCTCAAGAAGAACTGGGTTTGCTTTCTTAATACCTTCACGAGTTGAAAGCGCACCAGCCAATTTAAAGGCCAATTCGCTCGAGTCGACATCGTGGTAAGAACCATCGTAAAGTGTAGCTTTAACGTCAACTACTGGGTAGCCAGCAATCACACCACCTTCAAGCGTTTCAAGCACACCTTGTTCAACTGGTTTGCGGTATTCTTGCGGCACAACACCACCTTTAATTTCATCAAAGAATTCAAAGCCTTTTCCCGGTTCATTTGGTTCAAAGCGAATCCAAACATCACCATATTGACCACGACCACCAGATTGTTTTGCATGCTTACCTTGAGCTTCAGCAGTTCCACGAATAGTTTCACGGAATGCAACTTGCGGTTCACCAACATTAGCCTCAACGTTAAATTCACGTTTCATTCGGTCAATCAAGATATCAAGGTGAAGTTCACCCATTCCCGACATAATCGTTTGACCAGTTTCTTCATCGGTATGAACTCGGAAAGTTGGGTCTTCTTCAGCAAGTCGTTGAAGAGCAATTCCCATTTTTTCTTGGTCGGCTTTAGTTTTTGGCTCAACTGCGATAGAAACTGGAGGTTCAGCGAACTCAATACCTTCAAGAATTACACCGTGATTCAAATCACAAAGAGTTGCACCAGTTGTAACTTCTTTCAAACCAACAACAGCGGCGATGTCACCAGCGGCAACTTCTGAAATTTCTTCACGCTTATCAGCATGCATTCGAACAATTCGTCCGATTCGTTCTTTTTTACCAGTCATTGTATTAAGAACGTATGATCCAGCAGTAATTTTACCACTATAAACACGCACGAATACGAGTTTTCCAACAAATGGGTCAGTCGCAATCTTAAACGCAAGTGCAGAAGTTGGTTCATCTACAGATGGTTTACGTTCAATAGCTTCACCAGTTTTTGCATCAGTGCCTTTAATTGAAGCAATATCAAGTGGGCTTGGAAGATAATCATTGATAAGATCAAGAACCTTTTCCACGATTACACCACGACCATCACCACCAGTTACCAAGAAGAAATCACCAGCAAGAACTCGTTTTCGAAGAGCAGCTTTAAGTTCAGGAATCGTAATTGATTCTTCACCTTCTTCAAAGAATCGCATCATCAATTCATCGTCAGCTTCAACCGCATTTTCAACAAGTAGTGAACGCGCATTCTTAGCTTTTTCAAGCATGTCAGCTGGAATTTCGCCAACTTTTAGCTCATGATCTGCATAATTGTCATAAGTGTAAGCTTTCATATCAATAAGATCAACAACGCCGTTGATTTCTTGTTCGAAACCAATTGGTAAGTGAATTGGGAAAGCTTGTTTGCTTAAACGATCATGGATCGATTTAATTGATTTATAGAAGTCACCACCAGTTTGGTTAATCTTGTTAATAAAACAAACGCGCGGCACACCATATTTGTCGGCCTGTCGCCAAACAGTTTCAGACTGAGCTTCCACACCCATTTTACCGTCAAAAACAGTCACAGCACCGTCAAGCACGCGGAGTGAACGTTCCACTTCAGCAGTGAAGTCGATGTGCCCTGGTGTATCGATAATATTAATTTTGTGGTCTTTCCAGAAACAAGTAACAGCAGCAGAAGTAATTGTAATACCTCGCTCTTTCTCTTGAGCCATCCAGTCGGTTGTTGCACCATCGCCTTCACCACGAACAACACCGATTTTGTGTGTCAAACCAGTTCGGTAAAGAATACCTTCTGTTGTTGTAGTTTTACCGGCGTCAATGTGCGCAATAATACCAACATTTCGGAAATTTTCCAATGGAGTATTTTTATTCATTTGATTCCTCTTAAATTTATTATTTTATTGCTGTTTCACGCTAGTTTTGTTGTTTTTTTCGAAACTAGCACAAAAACAGCGCTTCGCTAACAATTTTATCATATTTTTTAAAATCTGTAAAGTAAAAATATCTAAAAGAAAAAGCCAGATTTTTCTGACTCTCTAAGTTAATAGCTATCTTCTTGAATAAGCACTAGCTCGAACAGGAACAACATTTTTTGGTTTAAAAACTTTTGGAAGCAAAAAGAGTGAAAGCCCAAAAAACCAAATATAAATATTCCAAAATTCCAACTTGTCAAATAGGTTAAGTAACAAGATAAGCTAAAGACTATAGTAAAGTACAAAGAGACAAGTAACGGCTCTTTTGCGTTTGTAAGGGCTTTTTCATAAAAATGAAATCCTCCGAATTTTTATTTTCCACTTTTGAGCGGAATTTCTATTTTACCACAGTATTTTCGAAAAATCAAGCATTAAATCGTTTCACCGTTTCTTGCCCGATTCGCCCATTCATCAGCCATTTCGTTAAACTCATGACCAGCATGCCCTTTTAGCCATTTTAGCTCTACATTCGATTTTTTATAGAGCTCAAAAAGCGGCTTCACAATATCAAGATTCTTAATTTCACCATTTTTTTTCTTCCAGCCATTTCTCTCCCAAGCTGGCGCCCATTTCACTAAAACATTAACCCAAAACTCACTATCCGTTAGAATTTCAGCTTCTTCACCATCTAAAATTTCGAAAGCTTTTTTCAAAGCTAATCCTTCCATTCGAATATTTGTGCTTGGATTTTCAGCACCCAAAGCAATTGGTTTACCGTTTTCAATCACGGCAAAACCACCAGGGCCAGGATTCGGTGAGGCACTTCCATCCGTAAAAATTGTTCGCATTACTTGCTTTCCTGATTATTTTGCGGAACAAAATTCTGCACAAAGGATGAAGTACCTGCTTGATTTTGCATCTTTTTAGCTTTTTTCATTCTTTCGAAAGAAATCATTGCTAAAACCGCACTAATAATTCCAACAATCAGCAACACATTCGGAGTAACCATCTTAGTGATTTCAAAATCACCCTCAACAGCGGAATCTGGGTCTTTTTCATCATAAAAAACTTTCACTTTTTCGCCTCTAACTGGTTCTTCATTCTTTAGCTCTGAATGAAATTCAATTGTTTCGTTCTCTTTCACTGAAAAATCTATAACCGCAGAATATTTATATTCACCGGTTTTTTCATTTATAATTTTCTTTTCGAAACCATAAATTTGCCCTTCAGTTTGTTTCCAAGTTTGTCTTTTTAGAAAATCATTAAAAGGTTTTGCAATCCAAATTGAGCCAGCAATAATTAAAACAATCGCTAAAATTGCAAAAATAATTCCACGATTTCGAAAAGCTTTTACGCCAACTTTTTTAACTTCATTAGAACTCATATATTCTCCTATTTCGTTTATGCTAATATTGTATCATTTTTCGTTCTTTAACGCAAATTAAAACACCGGCAACAAAGCCAGTGTTTTAAGTTTTTTACTCTTCTACTATAGAATCGTTAGTTTCGTTTTCGAATTCTTCTTTATCTTCAACAGGTTCAGATTTTGCGTTAAACCGAGCGCCAGTTCCAACAGGAATTTTGTGTCCGATAATCACATTTTCTTTTAGTCCACGAAGCTTATCAATTCGGCCAGAAGTTGCTGCATTAATCAAAACACTTGTTGTATTTTGGAATGATGCAGCAGACAAGAAACTGTCACTGAAAATTGAAACTTTTGTAATTCCAAGAAGTTGTTGTTTGAATTCAGCAGGTTTTTTGCCTTCAGCTTCAAGGAGTTTATTTTCTTCAACAACGGCAGCTTTCGAAACCACATCACCAATGATAAACGATGAGTCTCCGGCATCTTCAATTTGAACTCGGCTAAACATTTGGCGAACGATGATTTCAAGGTGCTTCGAAGCAATATCTTGACCTTGAGCGGCATAAATTCGCAAGATTTCGTTCATGATGTAGCGTTGAGTTTCTTCAACACCCTTAAATTCCATTAAATCACGAAGATTGAGCGAACCAGCAGTTAAACGGTCACCAGCCTGCACAACATCGTTTTTCGAAACAGCGAGAGCTGCAACATTTGGAATTTCGTAGCGAACTGGGTTTACATTTTCGCCATCTTCAGTTTGTTGTGGTGTAATTTGAACGATATTCATGTTGCCATCTTCCCAGATATCAACCACACCAGAAACTTCAGTCATATAAGCCTGTCCCTTTGGTGAACGAGCTTCAAGAAGCTCTTCAACACGTGGCAAACCTTGCGAAATTGCACCAGAACCAGCAACACCTGAACTGTGGAATGTATTCAAAGTTAGCTGTGTTCCAGGCTCACCAACAGATTGAGCAGCAATCACACCAACTGGTTCGGCTGGATCAACAAGAAGTCCAGTCGCCATATCAATTCCGTAAGACTTTTGAGGAATTCCTGCAAGGTCTGGAGTTGAAAGAACACTTTGAATTTTAACTTCTGTAATGTTTTCATCTTTTTCAATTGCATCAGCAATTTCTCGAGTGATTAGTTGATCGGCATCAATATGTCCAGGAACAGCTTCAGCCGTAAATCGACCATAGAGTCTATCGCCGAATGAGATCATTGTCTCTTCACTTTCTGAGCGATAAATCGCAAATCCTGGATCAACTTCATCAGCTCTATCTTCAACAGAAAATACATCTTGAGCCACATCAACAAGACGGCGAGTTAGATAGCCAGAGTCGGCAGTTTTAAGCGCAGTCGAAATCAAACCTTGACGCGCACCACGAGTTGCCACGAAAGCTTCAAGCGAGCTCATTCCGTGAGTATAGTTCGAACGAATTGGAAGCTCAATTTCACGGTTGGTCGCGTCAACCATAATTCCAGTCAGACCAGAAGCGAGACGAATGTTAGTTGCATTACCACGAGAACCAGAAACAGCCATCAAGCCAACAGGCGAATCTGCGCCTTCATGAGCTACACGCTCAGAAATTTCATCAGAAACTTCATCAATAACCTTGTGCCAGTTATCAATAATTAAGTTATAGCGTTCTTGATCAGTTAAAAGACCTTGGTCATATTGTTCCTGAATCAAAGTGGTTTTTGCGTCACCGCTAGCAATGATTTGAGGAATTTTTTCGCTTTCATAAACCGTGTAATCTTCCTTACCAATCGACAAACCAGATTTTGTAACAAATCGGAATGACAAACCTTTGATTTTGTCAGCAATTTTCACAGTCATTTCAGCACCATAATGCGCAAACATATCGGCCAAAATTTTGTTAATTTGCTTCTTAGTTTGCGGGTTATTATCGAAAGGATAATCTTCTGGTAATAATTCGTTAAATAGCACACGGCCAAGAGTTGTATTTCGAATTTCACCTTTTACGAACACACGAATTGGTGTTTGAAGCGCAATTTCACCTTTATCATAAGCCATTTCGGCTTCAAAAATATTAGCAAAAGGACGCGGTTTTTTGTTCATTTCAGAATGCTTGTCGTAAGTGATGTAGTAATTTCCGTAAACAACATCCTGATCAACAGAGAGCACAGGTTGACCATCTGCTGGCTTTAGCAAGTTGTGAGAAATACTCATTAAATCACGAGCTTCTGCCTGAGCAGCATCAGAAAGTGGTAGGTGAACCGCCATCTGGTCACCGTCGTAGTCGGCGTTAAATCCGTTCGCTACAAGTGGGTGAAGCTGGATAGCTTTTCCATCAACTAATTTCGGCTGGAAAGCCTGAATTGAAAGTCGGTGCAAAGATGGAGCACGGTTCAAAAGAATGTATTTTCCTTCAACTACAGCATCCAAAGCATCCCATACTTCTGCTTCACGAGCATCAATCAAACGAGTTGCCGAACGAATATTATGCGCATATTCTTTTTCAATCAACCAAGAAATCACGAACGGTTTAAAGAGTTCAAGTGCCATTTGTGTTGGCAAACCACACTGGTGGGCTTTCAAAGTTGGACCAACCACAATCACTGAACGACCAGAGTAATCAACACGTTTTCCAAGCAAGTTTTGGCGGAAACGACCCTGCTTACCTTTTAGCATATCGCTCAAAGACTTAAGCTTTCGGCGACCACCGGCCGTATTAACTGAGCGACCACTTCGTGATGCATTATTGTCAATTAGCGAATCAACAGCTTCTTGAAGCATTCGCATTTCATTACGCTTAATTACCATTGGGGCATTGAGTTCGATCAATTTCTTTAAACGATTGTTTCGGTTAATTACTCGACGATACAAATCATTTAAATCTGATGTCGCAAATCGACCACCAGTCAATTGAACCATAGGTCGCAAATCTGGAGGAATCACAGGAAGAACAGTCAAACATAAACTTCCCGGCTTAATTCCAGCAGCTTTCATTCCTTCAATTGTTTTTAGTCGTTTAAGAATTTTCTTCTCTCGCTGACCTCTTGCTTTTTCAGACTCTTCTTTCAAACTTTCAATAAGCTCATCAATATCAATTTCGTCAAGCAAAGTTTTAATTGCTTCACCACCCATTCCAACTTCAATGATATCTTCGTACTCTTCAGGAAGATTTCGAAAATCAGTTTCGCTCATTAACGAGCCTTTTACAAAACTGTCAAGTTGATTCTTTTTCGAAACATAATTTGCGTTAAGCTCTTCGATTTCTTTGGTTTGTGCTTCAGCCAATGCTTTAATGTCAGCGCCAGCTTCTTCAGCGGCCTTTTCATAACGAATTTTAATTGCCATTCGAGCAGCTTTATCTTCAGCTTCAAGGTCGGCAATCATTTGATCGCGTTTTTCTTCATCAACATTAAGAATTACATAACTTGCAAAATAAACAACACGTTCGATATTTTTAACCGTCATTCCAAGAAGAAGACTCATTGCACTTGGAGCTCCACGCATAAACCAAATATGCGCAATCGGAGCTGCTAAAGAAATGTGACCCATTCGTTCACGGCGAACGATTGATTTTGTTACTAACTCACCGTTTTTATCAACAGCAGCTTCACGAGAACGAACACCCTTCAATTTATTATCATAAGGGTTGATATCTTTAGTTGGACCAAAGATTTTTTCACAAAACAAACCATCACGCTCAGGTTTTTGAGTTCGATAGTTGATAGTTTCTGGCTTAGTTACTTCGCCGTAAGACCAGCTCAAAATATCTTCTGGGCTAGCAACCGCGAGGCGAACTGCGTCGAAATCAGCAATCTGGTTTGAATTCACCACTTTCGCCATTTACGCTTCCTCCTTAATTTCTTCAATTTCATCAATATCTTGAATATTCATATTGTCTTCAAACTCACCGTCAGATTCATCTCGAACAGTTTCGAAATTTTCATCTTCTTCGATTATTGAACTCTCCGCGTCTTTATTTCGTTCCGCAAGAAGCTCATCAGCATCAATGCTTGAAGCATGTTGATCAAGCAAATCAACGCGCAATCCAAGACCTTGCAATTCTTTCACGAGCACATTGAATGATTCTGGTAATTTTGGACCAACAATTTCACTATTTTTAATGATGCTTTCATAAGCTTTCGAACGACCAACAACGTCGTCAGACTTAATTGTAAGCATTTCTTGAAGCATATTAGCGGCACCATAGGCTTCCAAAGCCCAAACTTCCATTTCTCCAAATCGCTGACCACCATTTTGAGCTTTACCGCCCAAAGGCTGTTGAGTAACCATTGTGTAAGGACCAGTTGAACGAGCGTGGATTTTATCGGCAACCAAGTGGTGAAGCTTAATCATATGCATAAATCCAACAGTTGTTCGCTGTTCGAATGGTTCACCAGTTTGACCATCAAATAATTGAACTTTTCCATCTCGAGGGACGCCTGCGGCTTCAAGTTCATCACTCAAAGTTTTAGCATCGACACCATCATATGAAGGAGTTGCAACTCGGTAACCTTGAGTTTTTGCAGCCATTCCAAGGTGAACTTCGAAAAGCTGACCAAGGTTCATACGCGAAGGCACACCAAGCGGTGAAAGAATCACATCAATCGGAGTTCCATCTTCCATAAATGGCATATCAGCTTCTGGCAAAATTTTTGCGACAACACCTTTATTTCCGTGTCGTCCAGCCATCTTATCTCCAACCATAATTTTGCGAGCTTCAGCCACAAAAATCTGAATTTGTTTAAGCACACCAGCACGCATTTCATGGCCATTTTCTTTCGAAAAGATTTTCACGCCAATAACTTTTCCAGAACCAGTATTTTTCATTCTCTGAGAAGTGTCACGAACATCTTTCGCTTTTTCGCCAAAGATCGCACGCAAAAGTCGTTCTTCGCTCGAAAGTTCTTGTTCACCTTTTGGAGTAATTTTTCCAACAAGCACATCACCAGGTTTTACCTCTGAACCAATTTGAACGATTCCATCTTCATCCAAATGTCGCAAACTATATTCGCTAGCGTTTGGAATATCACGAGTGACAACTTCTGGCCCAAGCTTAGTTTCACGAACTTCAACCATATAATCTTTAATATTTATATTCGTTAACATATCGGTCTTAACAAGACGGTCAGAAATAATCACAGCGTCGTCCATGTTGAATCCACCCCAAGACATAAATGCCACGCGGAGGTCACGGCCAAGAGCAATTTCTCCATCCTTGATACTTGCGCCTTCCGCCAAAATATCACCTTTTTTAACTTTTTGACCACGAGAAACCACAACTTTTTGATTGTAGCATCGGTCGTCGGCAGTTTTTTCGAAATGTTTTAGTTCGTATTTTGCTGTACCAGATGCATATTTAACCTCAACAGCAACAGAATCAGCACGAATAACTTCACCATCATCTTCAGCAACAATAATTTGGCTTAAGTTTCGCGCAATATCAGCTTCAACACCAGTTCCAACAGTCGGTGCTTCATTCCAAAGAAGTGGAACAGCTTGTTTCTGCATGGCCGAACCAGTTAAAGCACGGTCGATTCGGTCACGTTCAGCAAAAGGAATAAGCGATGCTGCTGCACCAAGAACCTGCCTGTGAACGGCGTCCATAAATGTTACTTCACTTGAACTCACCTGTGAAGGAATTAAGTTCTTTCGAGCAGAAACCTGAGATTCAACAAAGCTTCCATCTTCGTTTAATTTCGAACCAGCATCAGCGATAATTTCGCGCATCTCATGATCAGCATCAAGATAAACAACCTCATCGGTAACTTTTCCGTCTTTAACCCGAAGATATGGGGCTTCAATAAAGCCGTATTCATTAATTCGGGCAAAAGTTGCAAGGTTTGTTACAAGTCCAACGTTTCCACCTTCTGGAGTTTCAACAAGACAAATTCGGCCATAGTGAGTTGGGTGGCTGTCACGAACTTCAAGACCAGCACGGTCACGAGTAACACCGCCAGGACCCATTGAACTCAAACGGCGCTTGTGAGAAAGTTCTGAAAGTGGGTTAGTTTCATCCATAACCTGAGCAAGCTGCGATCCAGCAAAAAATTCACGCACCGCAGCAACAACTGGGCGAGCATTCACTAATTGGCCAGGAGTTACAGTTTCAATATCAGTCATCGACATTCGATCCATCGCATTTCGTTGCATTCGAAGCATACCAACACGGAATTGTCGCGCAACAAGCTCACCAACCAATTTAACTCGTCGATTATCAAGACTATCGATATCATCAACTTCACCCTGCGAATTATTCAAGCGAATAACTTCTTTAATAATTTCGAAAAGATCTTCCATTTGGAAAGAACGATTTTCAGTTGTGTTTGGTGTTTCAAGCTTCAAGCGTTTGTTAATTTTATATCGACCAACGCGACCATAGTCAAACCTCTTAAAGTCGAAGAACATTCGCTCAATCATATTTCGGGCATTTTCAATAGTCGCCAAATCTCCTGGGCGAAGACGGCGGTAAACCTCAATCAAAGCTTCATTTGGGCCAGCTGATTGATCTTTTTCAAGGGTTGATTGAATAAATTTAACATCTCCGTTGTCAACATCAGCAAAAATCTCTCGCATTTCAGCATTAGTCATTCGACCAAGTGCACGCAAGAAAGTTGTTACTGGAAGTTTTCGACGGCGGTCAATTTTCACATAAATTACACCAGTTTTAGGGTCGGTTTCAAATTCTAACCAAGCACCACGAACTGGAATCAACTTTGCGCCATAATATTTTTTCCCGTCGCTTCCGGTTTCGGCATTAAAATAAACACCTTCAGAACGAATCAACTGCGAAACAATAACGCGTTCAGTTCCGTTAATAATGAAAGTTCCTTGGTTTGTCATCCAAGGGTAGTCACCAAGGTAAATTTCTTGTTCTTTAACTTCACCAGTAACTTTATTTGTAAGCTCAACTTGAACATGTAGCGGAGCTTCAAAAGTTAAATTATTTTCTTTCGCAAAATCTTTTGTTGTTTTTGGAGTTTGAAATTCATAACTCTTAAATCGTAGAGCTAATTTTTGACCAGTATAGTCGTCAATTGGATTAATCTCTTCGAAAATTTCACTCAAACCATTATCAACAAAATCTTTCCAAGATTCTTTTTGGTGAGCGATTAAATCTGGGGTTTTAAGAATAGCGTCTTCTTTCGAAAAGAACGCTCGTCCTGCAGCATTAAAGTGCTTTTTTGCCATTTTTCTCCTCGCATTTAAAGTGTTATTAGAATCGGCCCGAAGATTCTCCGCCTGCGACTTTCGAAATTTTGCCATCAATTCCGAAGTAAAATTCTCCGCAAACACACTACTTCTTGCTGTCCATTCTAACATATTTTTTTAAAAAAATCAATGAAAAAACCGCTATTTAAGCGGTTAAAATCAATGGCTGATTAGCGAAGCGTAATGATCTTGCTGCAACTTCGCTTTTTCACCTGCTAAAAGTGCTCTGTTTTCATCTGCGCCAATAGATTTACTTTCTGGCTTTTCGTGATGATGAAATCCAGTTTTTAGAACTTGTTCAAATAAATCTTTCGCTGTCATACAAATGACCTCCACTCCAAAAAATATTTTTTACCCAAGGCTTATATATTTTACGCCTTTTCAATAAAAAGGTCAATACCTTGATTTTTTATTACTTTTATGCTATTATATAATCTATTAAATTATTTACGCACTTTTAAACTATTTTAA